>JALNWC010000069.1 GCA_023231075.1 Rhodoferax sp. | reverse complement strand
TTCAGGTTTCCTTGGAAATCTTGATGCTCGGGAACTTGCTGGAAAAGTCCTTGTTCTTGGCGGCAATCGCCAGCGCCACCTTGCGCGCCACGGCTTTGTAGAGGCCGGCCACCTCGCTGTCGGGGTCCGACACCACGGTCGGCTTGCCACTGTCGGCCTGCAGGCGGATCTGCATGTCGAGCGGCAGCGCGCCCAGGTAGTCCATGCCGTATTCCGTGGCCATCCGCTTGCCGCCATCGGCGCCAAAAATATGCTCGACGTGGCCGCAGTTGCTGCACACGTGCACCGCCATGTTTTCCACAATACCCAGGATCGGCACGCCCACTTTCTCGAACATCTTGATGCCTTTTTTGGCATCGAGCAGGGCAATGTCCTGCGGCGTGGTGACCACCACGGCACCGGTCATGGGCACGCGCTGGGAGAGCGTCAGCTGGATGTCGCCGGTGCCCGGCGGCATGTCGACGATGAGGTAGTCCAGGTCTTTCCAATTGGTCTGGCGCAGCAACTGATCCAGCGCCTGGGTGGCCATGGGGCCGCGCCAGATCATGGCCTCGTCCTGCGCCACCAAAAAACCGATCGACATGACCTGCACGCCGTAGTTTTCCATGGGCTCCATGGTTTGCCCGTCTGCGCTCTCGGGCCGGCCCTCGATGCCCATCATCATCGGGATGCTGGGGCCGTAAATGTCGGCGTCCAGAATGCCCACGCTGGCACCCTCGGCGGCCAGCGCCAGCGCCAGGTTGACGGCCGTGGTGCTCTTGCCCACGCCGCCCTTGCCCGAGGCCACGGCCACAATGTTTTTCACCTTGGGCAGCAAGGCCACGCCGCGCTGCACCGCATGCGCCGTGATACTGGTGACGATGTTGACCGACACATTGGCCACCCCCGCCACGCTTTTGGCGGCAGCGATGAGCTCCTTGCGAAAGCCCGGAATCTGGCTTTTGGCGGGGTAACCCAGCGTGACATCAAAGGCCACATCGCCGTCGGTCACGGTCAAATTCCTGACGGCTTTGCCCGACACAAAATCACGCCCGGTATTGGGGTCGATCACGCCCTTGAGGGCCTCCAGCACGGTCTGCTCAACTACTGCCATATGTTTCTCCTGATAAGCCCCTAGTCTAGTGCAGTGTTCGACGCCCTGCGCCAAAACGCATCGCTTTGATGTGTGCCGCCAAGCATCGAACACTGCACTAGCCAAGACAAGCTTGAGCTTATTGAATTCTGAAAATCGCGGTTGACCCTGGACAGGCGCCGCGCGAATTCAGGGCGCCACCCCTGCTCATAATCGACGCATGAGCCACGACCCTTTTGCACCCTCTGATTTCCCGGTAAACGCCTCAGCGACCACCGCGCTCATGCTCACCGGTGGCGGGGCCCGCGCGGCCTGCCCTGATTAAAATCTTCTTCTTGTGTCCTGAAAGCCCCATCCATGCCCCGCCAACTCTTCGTCACCACCGCCCTGCCCTACGCCAATGGCAATTTCCACATCGGCCACATCATGGAATACATCCAGGCCGACATCTGGGTGCGGCACCAGCGCATGCTGGGCAACGCGGTCGATTTTGTGGGTGCCGACGACGCCCATGGCGCGCCGATCATGATTGCCGCCGAAAAAGCCGGCCTCACACCGCAACAGTTTGTGGCCAACATTGCCGCCGGGCGCAAACCCTACCTGGATGGTTTTCACATTGCCTTTGACAACTGGCACAGCACCGACGGCCCGGAAAACCACGAACTGGCACGGCAAATTTACCGCGACCTGCGCGACAACCCTGACGGCTCGCTGATCGAATCCCGCACCATCGCACAGTTTTTCGACCCCGCCAAGGGCATGTTCCTGCCCGACCGCTTCATCAAGGGCGAATGCCCCAAGTGCCACGCCAAGGACCAGTACGGTGACAACTGCGAAAATTGCGGCGCGGTCTACGCACCCACCGACCTGATCCAGCCCTATTCGGCGCTGTCGGGTGCCAAACCCGAATTGCGCAACTCGGTGCACTTTTTCTTCAAACTTTCCGACCCGCGCTGCGTCGAGTTTCTTCAACACTGGACACAGGACGGCAAGCTGCAACCCGAGGTGGCCAACAAGATCAAGGAATGGTTCAGCGTGCGCACCAACCCGGACGGCAGCACCAGCGAAGGCCTGGGCGACTGGGACATCAGCCGTGACGCGCCCTACTTCGGCATCGAGATTCCGGACGCGCCGGGCAAGTACTTTTACGTCTGGCTGGACGCGCCCATTGGCTACCTGGCCTCGCTGAAAAACCTGCTGGGCCAGCGCGGCCAGGACTATGACGCCTACATGGCCAACCCCGAGCTCGAACAGTACCACTTCATCGGCAAGGACATCGTGACCTTCCACACGCTGTTCTGGCCCGCCACGCTGCACTTCAGCGGCCGCAAGACGCCCGACAACATCTTTGTGCACGGCTTCCTGACGGTCAACAACGGCGAGAAGATGAGCAAGAGCCGCGGCACCGGCCTGGACCCGCTCAAGTACCTGAGCCTGGGCATGAACCCCGAATGGCTGCGCTACTACCTGGCCGCCAAACTGTCGGCGCGCAACGAAGACATCGACTTCAACGCCGACGACTTCATGGCCCGCGTCAACAGCGACCTGATCGGCAAGTACATCAACATCGCCTCGCGCGCGGCCGGCTTCATCACCAAACGCTTTGCCGGCAAACTCGGTGAGGTCACCGAAGACGGTGCCGCGCTCTTGCACCAGTTGCGCGGTGAAGTGGACACCATCGAGCAACTTTACGAGTCCCGTGAATACGCCAAGGCGCTGCGCGAAACCATGCTGCTGGCCGACAAGGTCAACGCCTATGTGGACGCCAACAAGCCCTGGGACCTGGCCAAAAAACCCGACCAGGAGGCACGCCTGCAGGATGTCTGCACGGTCTGCATCAAGGCCTTCCGCATCCTCACCTGCTACCTCAAACCGGTACTTCCCGCGCTGGCCACGCAAGTCGAAGCCTTCCTGAACATCGAGCCGCTCAGCTATGCCAACATCAGCCAGCCGATGGCCACCGGCCATGTCATTGGCAGCTACCAGCACCTGATGCAGCGCGTCGACATCAAGCAGCTCGAAGCCCTGTTCGAGGCGCCCGAACCGATCGAGACCGCGCAAGAAGTCACCCAGCCGGGCGGCGAGGCCATCGCCCCCGCCATCGGCATCGACGACTTTGCCAAAATCGACTTGCGCATCGCCAAAATTGTCGACTGCCAGGCGGTGACGGGCTCGAACAAACTGCTGCAGTTGACGCTGGATGTGGGCGAGCTGGACGACGCCGGTCAGCCCCGGCTGCGCAATGTGTTCAGCGGCATTGCCGGCAGCTACCGACCCGAGCAACTCACAGGCAAACTCACCGTGATGGTCGCCAACCTGGCGCCGCGCAAAATGAAGTTTGGCGTGTCCGAGGGCATGGTGCTGGCCGCCAGCCACGCCGACGAAAAGGCGCAACCCGGCATCTATGTGCTGGAGCCCTTTCCCGGTGCCCAGCCGGGCATGCGGGTGCACTGAAAACCAGGCCAAGCGTAAAATCCGCCGCTTCATGACACGCCACGCACGCAACCGAGCCCACGAACCCAGGCTTGCGCTCTCCAAGCGCCGCCAGTTCGACATGCGCCTGCGCCACTGCGGGCCGCCCCACACGCTTTGAACTGTTGTGTTCGTTCGCGTGTGGAGTCTTCATGAAATCCTTCCCAAACTGTTTTAACTTTTCCCTCCTGCCCAGCCCAAGGCCAGCCCCATGAACCAGCTCATCGCTGCCGTTCTGGTGCTCATGCTCGGCGCCGCCCTGTGCCTGCTGCCGGTGAGCAACACCGTGCGCGCCGGTTGCGGACTGGCCTCTCAAGGGCTCGCCACCGCACTGGTGTGGCTGGCGGTAGCTCCGGTGCTGCTGGGCGCACCGGAGCTATTTATCGAGATGCCCTGGGGCTACCCGATGGGCTCGCTGCGCTTTCGCCTCGATGCGCTGGGCGCTTTCTTTTTGAGCTGGTCGCTGCCCATGACGCTGCTGGGCGCGGTCTATGCCATGGGCTACCTGCGCAAGTATTTCGACGGTCCGCGCCATGTTGGCGTGCATTTTGCCCTGCTCAACATGATTTCGCTGTCCTTCATCCTGGTCTATACCGGCGAACACGCGGTGACCTTTTTGCTGGGCTGGGAAGTTGCCGCGCTGTCGGCCTGGCTGCTGGTGATCTGGGACTACACCAACCAGAAAGTGCGTTTTGCCGGTTTCAACTACCTGGTATCGACCCACATCGGCCTGATTTTTCTGATGGCTGCGCTGATGATTCTCTACACCCAGACGCAGTCGTGGTTTCTGGACGACTATGGCGACTGGCTGAGCCAGCACCCCGGCACAGTGCGCAATGTGGTGTTTTTGCTGCTGGTGACCAGCTTTGGCCTCAAGTCGGCCTTTTTCCCGTTCCACTCGTGGCTGCCGCGCGCCCACGCCGCCGCGCCGGCCCACGTATCGGCGCTGATGTCGGGCGTGATCCACAAGGCCGGGCTGTACGCACTGCTGCATTCCCTGATGCTCTCGGGCAGGCCCGACGCCTGGATGGGATGGTTTCTGATTGCCTTTTCGGTCACCTCGGCCGTGGTCGGCGGCCTCTACACCGTGGGCCAGCGTGACCTCAAGCGCCTGCTCGGCTACTCATCCACCGAGAACGTGGGCATTGCCGGCATCGGTTTTGGCGTCGGCTGCCTGGGCCTGAGCTGGGACAACCCCGCCTTGGTGGCGCTGGGTTTTGGCGGTGGCCTGCTGCATGTGCTCAACCACGCGTTTTTCAAGTGCCAGTTGTTTTACGCCGCCGGCTGCGTCTATCAGGTCAAGCATGTGGTGGACATCGAGCGACTGGGCGGCTTGTTCAAGCTGATGCCGATCACCGCCATGTGTTTTCTGGTGGGCGGCGTGGCCATTTCGGCACTGCCGCCTTTCAACGGCTTTGCCAGCGAGTTCCTGATCTACTCGGGGCTGTTCACCGGCGATGCGGGCAACATCTGGGCCAAACTGGCGTTCATCCTGGCGGCCACGGCGCTGGCCTTTGTCGGCGCCGTGTCGGCCTTGAGCATCACGCGCGCTTTTGGCGTGATTTTTCTGGGCAGCGCGCGCGACGACAGTCTGCCAGCCGGTCATGAGCCGAGCGGCTGGATGCTGGTCCCGCTGGGCATCCACACCGCTGGCACCGTGGTGCTGGGACTCTTTCCTACCCTGGGTTTTGCGCTGGTGGCGGCCCCGACCGCGCTGTTTTTGCACGCCGTGCCCGATGCATTTGCCGCTGAAGCCATGCAGGGCCTGGCAGCGGCGCTCTCCCGCCTGGGCGCCATTTCTGCCACCGTGGCGGTATTGATCGCGCTGGTCTGGTGGCTGGCCACGCGCATGCAAAAGCAGCCGCCCCGGCACAACGCCACCTGGGGTTGCGGCTATGGCGCGCCAACCCCGCGCATGCAATACACCGGCAGCAGCTTTTCCAGCGACTTTGCCAAGCCCTTCAAGGGCATCCTGGTGCTGCTCAAACGCCATAAAGCCCCTGCCGGCTATTTCCCCAGCGACAGTTATGTGATCACCGACTGCGTGGATGCGGTGGAGCGGCGCCTGTACAACGTGATCGGCCACGGCGACGAGTCGGCCAGCGAGATATCGAGGTTGATACACGAAGACGACCCGCGGCTGGCGTTTGCCATCGGTCTGGCCGCCATCATGACCATTGCGGCACTGGTGCTGCTGGCCGAAGGAGCGCTGCCATGATGCTGCTCACCCTGGCCCACATGCTGGCCGTGCTGCTGATGCCTTTTGTGCTGGTGGGGCTGGTCAACCGCACCAAATCCTGGTGGGCCGGGCGCAAGGGGCCGCGCATCTGGCAGTCGTTTTACGACTTGCGCCGCCTGCTTTTCAAGCGCCCGGTGGTGAGCCAGGTGGCCAGCCCGCTGTTTCGCGTCGGCGCTTACGTGGTGCTGGTATGCGGTCTGGCGGCGGCCAGCATGGTGCCGCTGCTGGGCCAGTTTGCGCCGCTGCAGTTTTCCCAAGATTTCATCGTCGTGGCCTACACGCTGGGGCTGGCGCGCATCATGCTCATGATCTCGGCCATGGACGTGGGCAGCGCCTTCGAGGGCATGGGCGCGGCGCGCGAGGCGGCGTTTTCCAGCTACGCCGAACCGGCGCTGTTTTTGCTCATCGGCAGCGCCAGCGCGGCCACCGGCATGAGCAGCTTTGCCGACCTGATCGGGCACCTGCACAACACGCATTTTTATGGCCCCATCGTGGTGCCGCTGGTGCTGGCGCTGCTGATCCTGTTGCAAACCGAAGCCGCCCGGGTGCCGGTGGACGATCCGCTGACCCACCTGGAACTGACCATGATTCACGAGGTCATGATCCTGGACCACAGTGGCCCCGAACTGGCCGCGATGCAATACGCCGCCGGCCTCAAGATGACGCTTTATGCCGGCTTGATCGCCGCGCTGCTGAATCCGATCGACCCACTGGTCGCACCGCTGCCCGCCATCGGCATGTCGCTGGCCATCATGGCGCTGGTGGCGCTGGTGGTCGGTTGTGTCGAATCGCTCATGGCGCGGTTGCCGATGCGCTGGGTGCCGCGCTACGTGCTGCTGGCGTCGGCCGCGGCGCTGATCGCCATGTTGGTGGTGGGTATGGGAGTAAGCAAACCATGACTCTGGCCTTGATTTTGTGCCTGATCGCCACCGTGATCCCGGTGTTTTTTGGCAAGATTGGCAGCGCACCCACCTGGCTCAGCCTGCAGGCGCTGGCGCTGGGCTGGATCAGCCTGACCCGGCACCACGAACTATCGACCCATGCCATGGCGGCCGGGCTGGAGGTGTTGCTCATCCGCGCCTGGCTGGTGCCGCACCTGCTGCGCCGGGCGCTACGCGAACAACGCGCGGCCCAACTCGACCTGATGCCCTCCAACCTGTTTGCCTGGGGCGTCGCCATCACACTGATCATTTTGGCCTTCAAGTTTGGCGACGGCGCCCGCGCCGATGTGCGCGCCATGACGCTGGGCGTGATGGCCGCCACCGTCATGATCGCCTTTCTGGTGCTGGCCACCAACCACGAGCCCGCAGCGCAACTGGTGGCGCTGCTGCTCATGGAGAACGCGCTGGCCCTGTTTGAAACCCAGATGCCCGAGCCCTGGCCGCTGCCGGTGCATCTGGCGGTGAGCAGCGTCTATGTGGCCACTGTGGCCGTGGGCAGCTGGCTGGTGCGGGGGCAGTCGACCAACCAGTTGCCGCCAACCCAACCGCTGGAGGAAATCGCATGATCACGGCCACCCCTTCTGCGCTGGGCACGGTGCGCAGCCAGAGCCTCGATTTCGCCCGCGGCACGCGCTGGGTGTCGCCCGCGCTGGTGGGCGTGGCGTTGCTGGTCTGGCTAACGAGCATCGGTGTCTTCCTGACCCACCCGCTGGAACAGCTGCCGATTTATTTTGTCAACCGCTACTTGGTACTCGACGCCACCTCGCTGCTCTTCGTCGTGGTGATCAACACGGTGTTCCTGGGCATCTGCGTGTACCTGTACTCGCGCGAAAGCACCTCGCCCGTTCTGACGCGCGACATCCGCTCGCGCGCGGCCCTGATGCTGTTGTTCATGGCGGTCATCAACCTGGGCGTGATGTGCAACCATCTGATCCTGCTGTGGGCACTGATCGAAATCAGCACGCTGTGCGCCGCGCCGCTGGTGACGCGCGGTGTGGCCGCCAAACCCAAGGCCGTGGCCTGGCGCTACATGCTGTATTCGGCCATGACGCTGGCCATCACCTTTTTGGGCTTCATGTGCCTGACCCAATCGGCGCACCTGCGCGGCGTGGAGATCAGCTTTGCCGTGGATGAGCTGGGCAGCGCGCTGACCGCCGGCGGCGACGCCTGGCAGCGGCTGGGCTTGTCGTTCATGCTGTTCGGCCTGGGCGGCAAGCTCGGGCTGGCACCGCTCTACAGCTGGATGCCCGAAACCTACGAGGCTGCGCCCACCAGCACCAGCGCGCTGCTGGCGGCGGTGCAGTACAACATCAGCGTGGTGGCGGTGTTTCGCATCCTGCAAATTTTTCACGGTCTGGGGACCGGCTTTGTCTCGCAGGAACTGCTGGTGATGGGCTACCTGTCACTGGTGGTGGCGGCCATCCAGGTGATGGCGGCACGCAATTACAAGCGCCTGATCGCCTACGCCTGCGTCAGCTCGTCGGGCGTGATCGCGCTGGGCCTGTCGGTAGGCAAGGAGGCGGCCTACGGCGTGGTGCTCTACATCGTCAGCAACGCGTTCGTCAAGTCGCTGCTTTTTTTGACCGCCGGGCGGCTGCGCGCGGTCTATGGCACCAACGAGGTGGCGCCCTTGAGCGGCGTGATTCGCGTCATGCCGTTTTCGGGCCTGCTGTTTACCATGGGCATCTTTGCCCTGCTCGGCTTTCCGCCCTTTGCCAGCTTTATCGCCGAAATGCTGATCCTGTCGGGCATCGTGCAGGACGGCAACCTGATGGCGTTCACGCTGATGTGCGTCATGCTCACGATCATTTTTGTCGCCACCGGACGCACTGTGTTCCCGATGCTGTGGGGCCCCTCCAGACGCAGCGGGCCACCGGTCCACGAGTCATGGATCGCGGCCCTGCCCAAGCTAGGCTTCGTCGGCATTTTGATCATGCTGGGCACCTACACGCCCGACGCCATCACCCGGTTGCTGCGCGCCGTGGCCATTTCGATCGGGGGCTGAGCATGACACCATTGCAACCCCTGCTGCTGACCCCGCTGGCCGATCTGGCCACGCTGGCGCTGGCCGACTTTGCCACCCAGTGCGGCGCCAAGCTGGCGGCTGGCGAACGCCTGGTCACACTGTTCGGCCGCCCGGCGGCAGCGACGGATGCACCCGGCGTGCTGCTCACCGCCGTGTTTCAGCCCGCCGGTGCTGCGCTGACGCTGCTGCGCGGCCACGGCCTGCCCGGCTCGCATTACCCCAGCCTGGCCACCAGTTTTCCGGCGGCGCAAATTTTTGAACGCGAGTTATGGGAGCAAACCGGCCTGGTGCCGCAGGGCCACCCCTGGCTCAAGCCGGTGCGCTTTGAAGGCGCGCGGCAGGAGCATCTGACCGATTACCGGTTTTTCAAGGTACGCGGTGCCGAGGTGCACGAGGTGGCCGTGGGCCCGATCCACGCCAGCGTGATCGAGCCCGGCCACTTTCGCTTCATGTGCCATGGCGAGCAGGTGCACCACCTGGAAATCCAGCTCGGCTACCAGCACCGCGGCGTCGAGGGCTTGCTGCTGCAGCGCCCGGCCTGGCGCCTGACGCCGCTGGTGGAATCCATCTGTGGCGACTCCGCCGTGGCCTACGCCTGGGCCCATTGCGCGGC
>JALNWC010000068.1 GCA_023231075.1 Rhodoferax sp. | reverse complement strand
CGCGCAATGGGCATGAGTGGTGGTATGACGGATGCCAACATTGCTGCCGCCAACGCGGCTATGGGCAATTATTTCAGCGTCAATGACATTCTTCACACGCAGCCGATGAATCCCGTTGCGTCGGGTTCAGGTGCAAATGCGAGCCAGGACGCTCGAAACCATGGAATGACCTTGGCCGCGATGTCGGAATATGCCAAATCACTGACTATGCCGGTATCGTCGACGCTGGTGACGTCCATGATGCAGGACGCAGCCGATGGTGTCATGAACGGAAGGAACGACATGACGCAGATTTCCATGTCTATGGGTGCAATGATGGGGACATCCATGATGGCAGCGACTGCGGGCACTACGGGCATGGCCGACGCAATGACCAGCTTCTTGAATTCTTCAGCTAATTTATCTGGATTGACGCTGACTGACATGCAGGCGCTTATGCAAAAGCTCAATAGTTCGGGGGGACAGATTTGAGCGTTACCAGTCATAGGATTTCAGTCCCTGGATGACTCTTGATGGACCAGTTGCCGTCGGTCACGAGCGGCAGTTATGGAGCATGCCAAATTTATCTCAACAAGATGTAGCCTTTTCAGCAGCGTCGAATCCGCCTTTCGCTATCCACTCCGCAAAGCCCCCTTGCAGGATGCGAACATTCTTAAATCTGGCAACGGGTAGTGCAAAGCCGGTTTGGGCGGGCAAGACCCGGCATTGCAGTAAAGCAGCACCAATATGTCTTTTGAAAACTGTGAATACCCGCCAGCCATTGCCCCACGACTAATGGACCGGGCGTCTGGTCTCGCCGGCAGGGAGGCGCGGAGAGGTGGCTTCATGGCATCACCCTAAATGGGTGTGGCGGTCTGGCTTGGGCTCAGTCGTCATGGCAGCCAGGCCATGGAGGATTCCGCAAGCCTCTATGGCTTGCTCGCTTTGGCATCGCTGGCGCAAATCCGCAAGCTGTTGTTTGAGCTGCGTGAGTTCACGGATACGTTCGTCTACATGGGCCATGTGCGTGTCAAACACGGCATTGATCGCACCACAGCCTTCACCCGGCTTATCCATCGGCACTAGCAATGCGTGAATTTCTTCATGGCTCATGTCCAGCGCTCGGCAATTTCGGATAAAGCGCAAGCGCTCCAGATGCTCCGGCCCATAGACCCGGAAATTGCCTGCAGTGCGTCCCGGCTCGGCAAGCAGGCCCGCTTTCTCGTAAAAACGAACGGTCTCCACCGTGCAATGCGCCACTTGGGCCAATTCACCTATTTTCATCAGGGCATCTCCAAAAATCACTTGACTCTATAGTAGCTTCAGGTTGTGTAATTCCAGAAGTCAAATTTTGGATCACCCCATGCCGTCTCAGGACAAGCCATCATCGCTCGAACATCAACACCCGCACCAACACGATCACGGTCAGGAACACAGCCACGACCATGATGCCGAGTTGGGCCATGGCGCGAAGACTTGCGATGCGCCAGGCACGGCAAGCGATGCCCCGGTTGCCAGTGCCAAATCAAGCTGCGGTACCGCGTGCTGCGGCGGTAGTCAAGCCAAGCTGACACCCGTGACAAACGTCGCGCTGAAGCTTGACAGCGGCTTGATGCAAACTCCCATTCGCATCATGCAGATGGACTGCCCCACCGAGGAGGCGCTGCTGCGCAAAAAGTTGGGGGGTATGACCGGCGTGACAAGTATGGATTTCAAACTGATGCAGCGCGTGCTGACGGTGACGCATGAACCCGCAGCCATTGAATCCATCCTGCAAGCCGTGCGTTCGCTGGGCTTCACGCCCGAGGTGGCCAGCGATGCCACAGCCCAGGCTGAGCCAACGCCAGAGCCCGTCAAACCCTGGTGGCCGCTGGCCCTTGCAGGGATTGCCGCCGTCGCGTCAGAAGCCGCGCAATGGGCGGCCTTGCCAACCTGGGTCACCGCCGTGTTGGCCGTGGTGGCTGTGCTGGCCGGCGGCATCACCACCTACAAAAAAGGCTGGATCGCCCTGCGCAACGGCAACCTGAACATCAACGCGCTGATGAGCATTGCCGTCACCGGTGCGTTATTGATTGGCCAGTGGCCCGAGGCGGCGATGGTGATGGTGTTGTTCACCGTGGCCGAGTTGATCGAGGCCAAGTCCCTGGACCGGGCGCGCAACGCCATTCGTGGCCTGATGCAACTCACGCCCGAGCGCGCCACGGTCATGCAAGCCGACGGCACATGGCTGGAGGTGACCGCCAAGTCGGTGCCGGTGGCAGCGCGGGTGCGCGTCAAACCCGGTGAACGTATTGCGCTGGACGGGCGCATTGAAAGCGGGCGCTCCAGCATCAACCAGGCCCCCATTACCGGCGAAAGTCTGCCGGTTGAAAAGGCTGAAGGCGACGAAGTGTTTGCCGGCACCATCAATGAATCCGGTTCTTTTGAATACGCCGTGACCGCCGCCGCTGGCGACAGCACCCTGGCGCGCATCATCCATGCGGTGGAAGCCGCGCAGGGCGCACGGGCACCTACGCAGCGGTTTGTTGACCAATTTGCCCGCATCTACACCCCGGTCGTGTTTGCCCTGGCGCTGGCGCTGGCCGTGCTGCCGCCGCTGCTGGCTGACGGTGACTGGATGAGCTGGGTTTACAAGGCGCTGGTGTTGCTGGTGATTGCCTGCCCGTGTGCACTGGTGATCTCGACCCCGGTGACCATCGTCAGTGGCCTGGCGGCTGCGGCGCGTCACGGCATTCTGGTCAAGGGCGGGGTGTATCTGGAAGAGGGGCGCAAGCTGGCCTGGCTGGCGTTGGATAAAACCGGCACGCTCACCCACGGCAAGCCAGCGCAGACCGATTTTGTGGTGCTCAACGGCTATGACGAGGTTGCAGTTCGCAGTCTGGCGGCCAGCCTGGCCAGCCGGTCTGATCACCCGGTGTCACGCGCTTTGACTGCTGCCGCCCGGCGCGATGGTGTGGCGCTGCGCAGCGTGGATGCCTTTGAGGCGCTGCCCGGGCGCGGCACCCAGGGCATCATCGACGGCAAGCTCTATCACCTGGGCAACCACCGCCTGATCCATGAGCAGGGGCGTTGCTCTGACGAACTCGAAGCCCGCTTGTCAGCGCTGGAAGAACAAGGCAAAACCGTGATTTTGCTCACCGATCACCAGCAGGTGCACGGCCTGTTTGCCGTGGCAGATACCGTCAAGGACAGCAGCCGCCAGGCGATTGCCGAATTACATGCCCTGGGCATCAAAAACCTGATGTTGACCGGTGACAACGCCCACACTGCCCGGGCCATCGCCACGCAGGTCGGCATCGACGAGGCGCGTGGCGATTTGCTGCCCGAGGACAAGCTCAAGGCGATTGAAAGCATGATCGGGAAAGAAGGCGCAGTGGGCATGGTGGGTGACGGCATCAATGACGCACCGGCGCTGGCCCGCGCCGATATCGGTTTTGCCATGGGTGCCGCCGGCACTGGTACTGCCATCGAGACCGCGGATGTGGCCCTGATGGATGACGACCTGCGCAAACTGCCGCGCTTTGTGCGCCTGTCGCGCGACACCCACACCCTGCTGGTGCAAAACATCACGCTGGCGCTGGGCATCAAGGCGGTGTTTCTGGTCTTGACGCTCACTGGCAGCGGCACCATGTGGATGGCGGTGTTTGCCGATGTCGGGGCCAGTTTGCTGGTGGTGGGCAATGGCCTGCGCTTGTTGCGCAAGTAACCGGCGTGGGTCGTCTGTGCATCAAGTGGGTTGGTGCAATTTTAATTTTTGAACTTTGAATGGAGTAAATGATGAGCTTTTTAGGAAACATTTTTGGTGGACATGGTGGCGGGCATCACGGAAGCGGCCACGGCGGTGGTCACTACGAAGACCCGCACCGAAGCAGTCGCTATGAGGTTCCATACGGAAATAACGTACCCCCCGCGGCACCGAGCAACGCTGGCGTAGCGTGTCCGGCTTGTCGTGCACTCAATGGCACTGGCGCACGGTTTTGCCATCAGTGTGGTACGTCGATGGCACCCATTAGGTGCAGTCAGTGCAATACAACCATGGCAGCAGGGGCCAAGTTTTGCGGCCAATGCGGCAAAGTGGCGGCATGACGTGCTTTTAGTCAGCTTCATGACAAACCGCAAACAAACCCAATTCTGAGAGTTGACGATGAAACCACTTAAAACCTCGCTGATCTGCATGGCGCTAATCAGCGCTGCCAGCACCGTCTCGGCACAAATCAAGGTCGAAAACGCATGGGTTCGAACCACCGTTCCGAACCAACAAGCTACCGGCGCCTTCATGAAGATCACCTCGGTGGAGGCGGTCAAACTCACCTCCGTCAGCACCGCAGTGGCTGGCGTCAATGAAATCCACGAAATGAAGATGGAGGGCGATGTCATGAAAATGCGCGCCCTGAACGAAGGGCTTGATATTCCGGCCAACACCACGGTAGAACTCAAATCGGGCGGTTACCACCTGATGATGATGGCGCTGAAGCAGCGCATAAACTCTGGTGAAACAGTGCCGATCGAGCTGCAGTTCACCAATGCCAAGGGTCGGAAGCAAACCGTGCTGGTCAATGCCAAGGCCAGCTTGAATAGCCCCTACAAGCCATGATGCCCATGACAGTCAAGCGTCAACCTTGGCTCCCGCTGGTTCTGGCCGTTGTGCTTTGGGGCATTGATCAGGCCATTAAGTTGGGCGTCACCCAGTCCATGCAGCTCCACGACAGTATTGCGGTTGTGACGGGTTTCAATTGGGTTTACGTTCTGAACCCAGGTGCGGCGTTCTCCTTTCTGGCAGATGCCGGTGGCTGGCAGCGCTACTTTTTCACTGCCTTGGCACTTGCCGTGAGTGCTGTCCTGGTTGTGGTGCTTTGGCGCGGTGTGGCCTCCAGAATCGAAGCCTTGGCCTACAGCATGCTGATTGCCGGCGCCATGGGCAACGCGACGGATCGCTTGCGTATCGGGGCGGTCGTTGACTACCTTGACGTCTATTGGCGCAACTGGCACTGGCCAGCGTTCAACTTTGCGGACATTTGCGTCAGCGTGGCAGCCCTGCTGGTGGCGGTGAGCGCGTGGCAACAAGTGACTGCCACCAGCCAACAAGAAGGTCAACACCATGCTGCCAAGCACTAATTTATCTCCCCATTCACGTCAATGGCGTGTCCTTTTTGCCTGCTGGTTGCTGGCTTTGGTCGCCACTGCGGGCAGCCTTTTCTTAAGTGAAGTGATGGAATTTGCACCGTGTGTGCTGTGCTGGTACCAACGCATTCCCATGTATGCCCTGGTCGTCGTTTTGGGGGTGGGTCTGCAGGCACAGGATCCTGGTGTCGTGAAGTACGCGAAGGCGCTGGCACTCATTGGCCTGGCGCTGGCGTCCTACCATTGCCTGCTGTATCTTGGCTTCATTCCCAAAAGCATTCAGCCGTGCGGCAAAGGTGTGTCGTGCGCCGATGTTCAACTGCAACTGTGGGGTGTGGTGACCATTCCTCTCATGTCGTTATTGACTTTTGGTGCCATCTCGTTGGGTTTGTTTTTTCCAAATAGAAAGCGTGTTGTATGAAGAAGAATGTGTATCTGATCGGTGCCGTGTTCGGGGTTATTTTGGTTTTTGTGCTGGGCATGTATGCCTATCAAAACAAGCAAACGCAAGTGCGTACTGACACCGCCAACAAGAATGCTTCAGCGTTGGTGAAATTTCATTCACCCAGCATCGGTGCCAGTGACGCCAAGGTGACCATCGTCGAGTTTTTTGACCCGGCTTGTGAAGCCTGCCGAGCGTTTTACCCGGTGGTCAAGTCCATCATGGCTGAAAACCAGGGCAAAGTGCGCCTGGTGTTGCGTTATGCGGCTTTCCATAACGGCTCGGATGTGGTTGTGAAAATCTTGGAGGCCGCCAAACTCCAGGGTCTGTATTGGCAGGCCCTGGACGCTGTTTATCAGTCGCAGCCGGTTTGGGCTGAGCATGGCAATCCGCAGATTCAGCGTGTCTGGGACTATTTGCAGCCCATTGGCTTGGACATTGAGCGGGCTAAACGCGACATGGAAAACCCTGGCATTGCAGCCGCTCTGCAGCAGGACACGGCTGATGTCATGAGCCTCAAAGTCCAGAAGACACCCACCTTTTTCGTCAACGGAAAGCCATGGGAAGTGATCAGCCCTGACGGACTTCGGGCGCTGGTGCTGGAGGCAATCAAGGCCAGCTATCCGTAGTCGTAGTGAGATCAAAACATCTGGACACTTGACAAAGAAAATCGATGAAGAAGAAAACACTCATCCCTTTGGCCATATTTATCGTCTTATTGGTATTTTTGGCAATTGGTCTGACACGAGATCCGAGCGTCATTCCGTCCCCCCTGATCGGAAAACCAGCTCCTCTTTTTAACGCACCTCATCTGCAATCTGCAGATCAAAAATTCTCTCCCAAAGACATGTTGGGCAAGGTCTGGTTGCTCAATACCTGGGCTTCCTGGTGTGTGGCTTGTCGGCAGGAGCATCCAATTCTGGTCGAGTTTGCCAAAACCAAAACCATCCCTGTCGTTGGGTTGAATTACAAGGACAAGGAGGCCGATGGTCTGAAATGGCTGGCCCGTTACGGGGATCCTTATGATTTGACGGTCACCGACAAAGACGGACGCATTGGTATCGACTTTGGTGTGTATGGGGTACCTGAGAGTTTCTTGATTGACAAAAATGGGATCATTCGCTACAAGCAAATCGGCCCGATTACCAACGAAGCGCTGCGTGACAATATTATTCCCCTGATTCGCGAACTACAGAAATAGAGCGCTGAATTCCAACGCGATCGGTTTTGTGTTTCTTGTTCAAGACACAAACTATCCCGTATTTACTGTTTATGACCTTGAACGGAAGGACTTGACTCATGAAATGCCCGCAATGCACCGAAACCACGCTTGTGATGACCGAGCGCCAAGGTATCGAAATTGACTATTGCCCGACATGCCGAGGGGTATGGCTAGACCGGGGTGAGCTCGACAAGTTGATTGAGCGAAGCGTGACTGCCATGCCGACGCAGCCACTCGCGTCGCCGCAGCGGGTACAACCACAGTACGAGCAAGCCGCGCGTCGCCCCGATTTCGTGGATTCGGACTACAAACACCACGCTGGTCACGGCGCCTATCGCAAGCGCAAGTCGTGGTTGAACGAGTTGTTCGACTGAACTTTCATGAAGCGATTGCTCAATCCATTGGTATCTGCTTTGCAGAGCGACCCGCATCACCGTCGCCTGGCGGTTGCGCTGGGGGCCTTGATGCTGGCATCGGGGGTCACGGCCTATAGCACTGCAACACTGTCACCTGATGCCTCTACGCTGCCTGTGCGACAGCTGATAGAAGCCGTCACACCCCTCACCACGTTAACGCTGAGCGACGGTGAACAAGCCGTACCAATGACGTTCTACCGCAGTGAAATCACCCGTCGTTCAGACTCAGTGACCACGTTGCTGCGACGCTTGGGTGTCAGTAACAGCGCTGTGGCAAATTTTTTGATTCGAGATACGGCATCGCGCACCTTGCTGGCGGGTTCCGCCGGCAAGTTTGTTTTGATGGAAACAGATGCCCAGCAGCAGCTACAACGACTGACGGCCCGTTGGCCCAGTGAGGACGGAGTCCAGTTTTCCCGACTGGTGGTCGAGCCGAGCGCAAAGGGCTACACCTCTCGGCTGGAAATGGAACCGCTGGAACGCTCGGTACGACTCGCCAGCGTAACGATTCGAAGTTCGTTGAACGCCGCAGCAAAGGAAGCCGAGCTACCCAAGTTAATTGCCACCCAGGTGGCCAATGTTTTTTCAAAAATCGCCGCCGTTCGAGATGGGTTGAGCACAGGGGACAGCTTTCGCGTGGTCTATGAAACCCTTGAGGCTGATGGCGAAGTGTTAAGCACAGGCAAACTGCTGGGCGCTGAGTTCGTGCAAAACGGTCGGCAACATCAGGTGATGTGGTTTCAGGAGCCAGGTCAAAAAGGCGGTTATTACACCCTGGACGGCCAAAGTCTTGACCGTAACTTCTTGTCACCACCACTGGAGAATTCCAAGGTGAGCAGTGGCTTCGGTATGCGCGTTCACCCAGTATTTGGAGAGGCAAAAGCCCATCAGGGCACTGACTTTGCTTCACCCGCTGGCACCCCGATACGCAGTGCCGCTGGCGGTATCGTGACATTTTCTGGCTGGAAAAGGGGATACGGAAAATTTGTGCTCGTGAAACACCCCAACCAAAAAGCCACGGCCTACGCACACTTGAGCAGCATTCAAGTGCGCAAGGGCCAGCGTGTGATCCAGGGCGACTTGCTCGGAACTGTGGGTCAGACTGGCACAGCCACCGGACCGAACTTGCACTTTGAATACCTGGTGAAAGGTCGTCCACAAGACCCCGTTGATATCACACGACAAGCCACTGAGCAGTCAATCACGCCGACCGTCCGGGGAAATTTCACGCGCCTGGCGGAAACCATGCTTCAGCAACTTGGTGCTGCCTCTCTCATGGCACAAGCAAGTGCAGAGTAAATTCACATACGCTGCAAAATTCATAATTTTATAAACGCAGACGCATTCTTCATGGAATTGAAGTCAGCCCATCTTGCTCCGATCACCGTGTCTGGACGGTGGAGCGCCGTCACAAGGTCGTCATGAGAACTTTTTTGCTTTTCGTGGCCACTGCGCTGGCGGAGATTGTTGGCTGTTACCTGCCTTACCTGTGGCTTAAACAAGGGCGATCAGTGTGGTTGCTGGTGCCAGCCGCCATCAGTTTGGCCCTGTTTGCGTGGCTGCTGACTTTTCACGCGAGCGCTGCGGGACGCGTTTATGCAGCCTACGGTGGTGTCTATGTCAGCGTTGCACTTTTATGGCTTTGGGCGGTGGATCAGGTGCGGCCCACAATGTGGGACTTCGCCGGTGTGTGCTTGGCACTGCTCGGGATGAGCGTCATCATGTTCCAGCCAACGCGGTGATACGTTTGTCGCTTTCGGTCAGGCGGTGGCCACAACAGTGTTGCCATACATTTCTGGTTCATTTTCTTTTTGGCAAACATGACCAATCAACGTTTTGACACGCTGGATGAACTGCGCGGTCTGGCCATGGTCTGGATGGCGGTCTATCATTTTGTCTTCGACCTGAACTACTTCAAGCTGGTCACGCAGGACTTTTACCGTGACCCGTTTTGGACCTGGCAGCGCACCCTGATCGTGAGTTTATTTCTGCTGTGTGCCGGCATGGGCCAGGCCATTGCCACGGCGCAGGGGCAAAGCTGGCCGCGCTTCTGGCGGCGCTGGGCACAGGTGGCTATTTGTGCGCTGCTGGTCACTGCCGGGTCCTGGCTGATGTTTCCCAACAGCTTCATTTATTTTGGCGTGCTGCACGGCCTGGCGTTGATGCTGATTGTGGTGCGCCTCACCGCCCACTGGGGACGTTGGTTGTG
>JALNWC010000067.1 GCA_023231075.1 Rhodoferax sp. | reverse complement strand
TCACCCGCCGAGCTGCCGCGCATTGGCGCCGAGCTGGCTGCCTTGCGTGGCGTCAGCCTGGCAGACCTGGCCGAGGCCACCACGCGCAACGCGCTGGCGGCGCTGCCCAGGCTGGGGGCGTTGGTGCAGGCGGAATGACTACCACAGTCAGGCCGGGTTTTTGGTCTGCGGATGCTCGAAGTCGATTTAGGGTAATTGCCACCATCTTGAGAATGCAGGCTGGCGAAGTAAGATGCAGCCACGGAGAGGGATCAAAAAAAGCATGAAACTCATCGACAACATCAACGACCTGCTGGGTGATGACATCAAGCAGTCAGTCCAGCCAGGCGCGCGGCTCAAAATCGCCGCCTCAACCTTCTCCATCTATGCCTTTGAGGCCTTGAAACGCGAGTTGGAGTCGGTGGAATCGTTCGAGTTCATCTTCACGTCCCCCTCGTTCATGCCAGACGAGGTGACCGATGCCGCCAAAAAAGAGCGGCGCGAGTTCCACATTCCCAAATCACCATCTGCGACACAAAACGAGCGCAGCTTTTACGGCACCGAATTTGAAGTTCAGCTCAAAAACAAACTTACCCAGCGCGCCATTGCCCGCGAGTGCGCGGATTGGATGCGCCGCAAGGCCAAGTTCCGTTCCAACAGTGGCGCAGCCCCCATGCAGCAGTTTGCGGCGGTGCAAGCTGGTGTGTCGGCCACGGTGCCCAATGCCGTTTACATGCCGCTGCATGGCTTTACTGCCGTGGATTTGGGCTACCAGCGCGGCAATGCGGTGTCCAACATCGTCAATAAATTCGACGAGCCCGCCAATACCAGTGTTTTTCTGAGTCTGTTTGACCAGATTTGGCGTGATCCCGACAAACTCAAAGACGTAACTAGCTTAGTGTGCGAGCACATTGCGTCGGTGTACCAAGAGAATTCACCCGAGCGCATCTATTTTTTGATGCTGTACAACATCTTCAACGAGTTCCTGGAAGACCTGAACGAAGACGTGCTGCCCAACGACCGCACGGGCTACCTGGACACGCTGGTGTGGCAAAAGCTGTTCAATTTCCAGCGCGATGCCGCCACCGGCATCATCAACAAGCTGGAAACCTTCAATGGCTGCATTCTGGCCGACAGCGTGGGCTTGGGCAAAACCTTCACCGCCCTGGCGGTCATCAAATATTACGAGCTGCGCAATCGTTCCGTTTTGGTGCTGTGCCCCAAAAAACTGGCCGACAACTGGCTGACCTACAACCGCAATCTCAAAACCAACATCTTCGCCAAGGACCGGTTCAACTACGAGGTGCTGTGCCATACTGACTTGCAGCGCACCAGCGGCGAATCCTTTGGCACACCGCTCAACCGCGTCAACTGGGGCAATTACGACCTGGTGGTGATTGACGAGTCGCACAACTTCCGCAACAACGACGCGTACAAGGACAAGGAAACCCGCTACCAAAAGCTGATGAATTCGGTCATCAAGCAGGGCGTGAAAACCAAGGTTCTGATGTTGTCCGCCACCCCGGTCAACAACCGCTTCAATGACTTGCGCAACCAACTGGCCTTGGCCTACGAAGGCAATGCCGGTTTGCTGGGTGACAAGCTGCGCACTGAAAAAGACATTGACGAGATATTCCGCCGTGCGCAAGCCGCGTTCAACAACTGGACCAAGTTGCCGCCTGACGACCGCACCGCCAGCGCAATATTGGCCGCGTTGGACTTCGACTTTTTCGAGCTGTTGGACAGCGTCACCATTGCAAGGTCTCGCAAGCACATCGAGACGTTTTACGACACCAAGGACATTGGCAACTTCCCCGAACGCCTCAAACCCCTGTCTTTTCACTGCCCGCTGACCCTGCGCACAGATGTCATTGGCTTCAACGACATCTTCAACCAGCTCAGCCTGTTGAAACTGGCCGTGTATGCGCCCGTGAGCTACATCCTGCCCAGTCGCATCAAGAAGTACGAAGACATGTACGACACCACCGTGGGCGGTGGCGGTGGCAAGCTCAAACAGGCCGACCGCGAAAAGAGCTTGCAGGCGCTGATGACAGTCAATTTGCTTAAACGCTTGGAAAGTTCGGTCGCTTCGTTCCGGCTCACCCTGCAAAGCCTGCAAAGCAACCACCAGAATGCACTGGACAAGATTATTGCGTTCAAGAAATCGGGCAAGTCTGTGACGTTCACCGACCAAGCGACCGTGTTTGAAGACGCTGATTTTGATGATGAGACGCTGCCAGACCTGGATGACGTGGGTGACACCGGCGAGAACAGCACCGGCGGCAAGGTGAAAATTGACCTGGGCGACATGGACTTGCCGTCATGGGAATATGACCTCCGCGCCGACTTGGGGCTCATTGACGGCCTTTTGGCCGAGATGGCCAAAATCACCCCGACAGAGGACGCCAAGCTCCAACACCTCAAAGCCCAAATTGAGCACAAGCTGGCCAACCCCATCAATCCCGGCAACCGCAAGCTGCTGATATTCACCGCCTTTGCCGACACCGCCCACTATTTATATGAGAACCTGGCGGCAGGCTTGTTCCAAAAGCACGGCATCCACACCGGTAAAGTCACTGGTTCGTCTGAGCCCAAGACCACACTCCGTTTGGCGGCTAACCCTCGCCAGGGTGTGGATTTTCAGACCATGCTCACGCTTTTTGCACCGCGCGCCAAAGAAAAGGCGCTGACCATGCCCCATGAGCCCGGCGAGATTGACGTGTTGATCGGCACCGACTGCATATCCGAAGGCCAGAACTTGCAGGACTGCGACACCGTCATCAATTACGACATCCATTGGAACCCCGTGCGCATCATCCAGCGCTTTGGCCGGGTGGACCGTATCGGCTCACCCAATGCGCGCATCCAGTTGGTCAACTACTGGCCCGATATCAGCCTGGACGAGTACATCCGCCTGAAAGAGCGGGTCGAAAGCCGCATGATGATTGCCGACGTGACCGCCACGGGCGATGACAATGTCCTGTCCGCCCAGTCCAATGACGTGGCCTACCGCAAGGAGCAATTGCGCCGCCTGCAAGAAGAAGTCATTGAAATGGAAGACCTCAAAACCGGGGTGTCCATCACCGACTTGGGGCTCAACGACTTCCGCATGGACCTGCTGAACTACGTCAAAGCCAATGGCGACCTGTCCCGCCTGCCCAATGGCTTGCATGCCGTGGTGCCCGCCAACCCCGAAAAGGGCTTGCAACCCGGTGTCATTTTTACGCTGCGCAACCGCCTGTTGAGTGGCACTGCCGGTGCCGCGGTGCAGCAAAAGAACCGGCTGCACCCGTATTACCTTGTCTATATCGGCATGGACGGCACCGTGATTGCCGACCACACCGAAGTCAAAAGTCTGTTGGACCTGGCCCGCGCGGCGTGCAAAGGCCGGGTTGACCCGGTGCCCGCCGTATTTGAGCCCTTCAATAAAGCCACCGACGATGGCCGCAACATGAAGGTGTACTCCACCTTGCTGGATCAGGCCATTCACTCAATGATTGAGCGCCAGCAGGAGCAGGAGGTGGACAGCCTGTTTTCGCCGGGAAAAACCAGTGCCTTGACCCAGAACCTGACCGGTATTGAAGACTTCGAGTTGGTCAGCTTTTTGGTGATTCAGGCCCCATGAGTGCCACTTTGGACGCTTCCCCAGTCCCTTTACCGGTTGCGTTGTTCGCCTGGCCATCGAAGGCCGTAGTGGCCCGGCCCGTGGCCAAAGCCAAAATCTACGCGCACGCCAAGCCCACTGCCGCCTTGCGTGCGCTGTTTGTCGATCAGGTCGAGAGCATCACATGGGCCTACAAACTGGCCCCGGAAACCATCAATCTTCCCGCCAAACCGGATGTGCCGGAAATTGAAGTGTTCGAAATCGTGTTGAAGTTGCCTAACATCAGTCATTCAGTGCTTCGGTGCATCGACAAAGCCATCCCTTTTCCCATTCTGTTTGTCCTGCGGTATGACGGCCACAGCCAACCCATTGCGGCCTACAAACGCCCCAGTGATGCGGCAAGTGGCCAATGGGTAGTGGGTGATTACCATGCGGCACCGTGGCAAAAGGATGGTGTTGTTCGGCCCGGCTTGCCGGTGGCGCTGGATTTGCAGGGCCTGTACGAGCAGCTTTTGCGCCAACACTTTGCCGTTCCGGCCCGCCCCAGCGAATCATTGCGCGACCAACTGGATCGAATATCGCTTTGGTCCGCCAAGCAAACGGCGGCGGCCAAGCTGGAAACTCGCCTTGTCCAAGAAAAACAGTTCAACCGCAAGGTCGAAATCAACGCGCAGTTGCGTACCATTCGGCAAGAACTTGATAGCCTCACAAATTAAAAATTATCGCCATGCATCATGGAAAAACTCAAACTACATAGCCCCGACCTGACCCAGGCCAACATCGACAAACTGGCCCAGCTTTTCCCGAACTGCGTTACCGAGGTGCGCGATGCCGCTGGCGTGGTCAAACGCAGCATCGACTTTGACCAGTTGCGCCAGGAGCTGTCCACTTCCATCGTGGAAGGTCCGCAAGAGCGTTACCAGCTCAATTGGCCCGGCAAACGCGAAGCACTGCTGACGGCCAACGCGCCTATTGCCAAGACGCTTCGCCCCTGCCGTGATGAGAGCGTGGACTTTGACACAACGCAGAACCTGTTCATTGAAGGTGACAACCTTGACGCGCTGAAGCTGCTGCAAGAGACCTACCTGAACAGGGTCAAGATGATTTACATCGACCCGCCGTACAACACCGGCAATGACTTTATTTACGAGGATGACTTTGCTGAGAGCGGTGGTGAGTTTTTAAAGAAATCAAATCAAAAGGATGAGCAAGGGAATCGTCTTATTGCAAATACGGAGTCAAACGGAAGATTTCATTCCGACTGGCTTTCGATGATGTATTCCCGATTAAGGCTTGCTAGAAATATATTAGCGGAAGATGGTGCGATTTTTATCAATATTGATGATTCAGAGCTGAGCAACTTGAAGAAAATTTGCGACGAGATATTTGGCGAGGATAATTTTGTTGCAAATGTGGCTTGGAAACATACTCAACAAAGCAAGAATGACGAAAGATATTTTTCCAGAAACTATAACGCACTACTTGTTTATAGAAAATCTGATTCGTTAACCAAATTTAGATTTCCTCGATCCGACGAAGATAATAAAAATTATTCCAACCCCGATAAAGACCCTAAGGGTGATTGGAGGGCTGGAGATGTACGTAGTCCAAACTATCGAAAAACTCTCTGCTTCGATATCAAAACTCCTTCTGGAAAAACAATCAGTTCGCCAGAGAATGGATGGCGGTGGTCGCAAGAATCAGTCGATCAGAAGATCAAATCTGGCGAGATTGTGTTTAGTCCAGATGAGACAAGGATTACTAGGAAGATATATTTAGTTGAACAAGAAGGTCGAACCCCAGAAAATTTTTGGGATAACGATATTTCGGGAACTTCTAGGCAAGCAAACGCAGAAATAAAAGATCTGTTTGACGGGGTTGCTGCATTTGACACGCCAAAACCTACTGCGCTCATAAAACGTATTGCGCAATTGTTCTACGGATGCAGTGATTTTGTCGCGTTGGATTTTTTTGCAGGGTCTTCAACAACTGCTCATAGCTTGATGCAACTAAATTCAGAAGATGGCGGAAATCGTAAATTTATATTAGTTCAATTACCCGAGCTTTGTGATGAAAAATCTGAAGCTTTCAAGGCAGGGTTTACAACAATATCTGAAATTGGTAAGGAGCGCATCCGTCGAGCTGGCAAAAAGATCAAACAGGACAACGCCGGAAAGGCGGGCATTGACGAGCTGGACGTTGGTTTTCGTGTGCTCAAAGTGGATAGCTCCAACATGAAAGAGGTGTTCTACACCCCCGACGCCGTGTCGCAAGACCTGCTGTCCGATCAGGTCAACAACATCCGCGAAGACCGCACGTCCGAAGACCTGCTGTTCCAGGTGCTGCTGGACTGGGGTGTTGACCTGGCGTTGCCCATCACCCAGGAAACTATTGCTGGCAAAGCTGTGTATTTTGTCGATGGCAACGCACTGGCCGCGTGCTTCGAAGAGGGTGTCAGCGAAGACTTCGTCAAGCTGCTGGCCAAGCGGGAGCCGCTGCGCGCCGTGTTCCGTGATTCTGGTTTTGCCAATGACAGTGTCAAGATCAACGTCGAACAAATCTTCAAGCTGATGTCTCCCGGCACCGAAGTCAAATGTCTTTGAAATTTGTCCCACGGGCTGTGGGACAAATGTGACCATCACCGTTTCATGAATGTGTTTTTATGACGAAAAAATTCAAAGCGCAAACTGTGTCAATCGCCAGCGGTGATGTTGAACTGTCTGTCCTGGTTCAGGCACTCAGCGTCACTCACCTGCAGTTGCAGGCTCAAGCTGCCCGCTCGGTGGACACCGCGCTGGTCGTACGCAATTGGCTTTTTGGCTGGCATATCGTGGAGTTTGAGCAGGGGGCAGCATCTCGGGTACAGGTGTATGGCAAGCAGTTGTTGGTGCGCTTGTCAGATGAGCTTGTCCGCCGTGGGCTAAAAGGCGTGTCGGTCACCAATTTGAAGCAATGTCGCTCGTTCTATCAGACGTATCCAGAGATTGGTCAGACACCGTCTGACCAATCTGCTATGCCACCCAATACGCAAAAGTTGGCGGAACACTTGTGTCTGGGCTGGTCGCATTACGTGGTGCTGCTGTCGGTCAGCAACGCACAGGCACGCAGTTTTTATGAGATTGAAGCGCAGCAAGGCAGTTGGGGGGTGCGTGAGTTAAAGCGGCAGATAGACAGTGGCTTGTTTGAACGCCTGGCTTTGAGCCGCAGCAAGGATGAAGTCAGAGCTTTGGCGCAAGTAGGGCAAGTGCTTGCCAAACCTGCCGATGTGATCAAGAACCCCTACGTGCTGGAGTTTCTTGATTTGCCAGAGCACCCCGCCTATTCAGAGCACCAGCTGGAAATGGCCATCATCGACAAGCTGGAGCATTTTTTGCTGGAGTTGGGCAAGGGCTTTTTGTTTGAGGCGCGGCAAAAGCGGTTCACGTTTGACGACAACCACTTCTACGTTGACCTGGTGTTCTACAACCGCTTGCTGCGCTGCTATGTGGTGATTGATTTGAAAATTGGCAGCTTGACCCACCAAGACTTGGGCCAGATGCAGATGTACGTGAATTACTTTGACCGCTACGTCAAAACCGCTGAGGAGGCGCCCACCGTGGGCATTTTATTGTGCTACGACAAAAACGATGCGCTGGTTGAACTGACCCTACCCGAGAACAGCAACATTTACGCAGCGCAATACCAACTGTATTTGCCATCCAAAGAAGAGCTGCGACAAAAAATTCAAGAAGCTGAAGCAGCTTGGGAGGCTGCGCAATGAAACTCAAATTCAAAAAACAGGCCTACCAGACCCATGCCGTGGATGCCGTGGCAGATTGCTTTGCCGGGCAACCCAGGCGCGAGGGCTTGAACTATCGGCTAGACCCTGGCCGTGCCGTGGATGCCGGTGGCCAGGTGGTGACGCCGTTGGAAACCGTGGGTTTCAAGAATGCCGATCTGGCCTTGACCCCCGGCCAGTTGCTGGAAAACATCCATGCCGTGCAGCGCAGGCAAAACCTGCCGCTGTCCGCCGCACTGATAAAAACCAAGGTCTGCGACATCAATCTGGACGTGGAAATGGAGACCGGCACGGGCAAGACCTATTGCTACGTTAAAAGCATGTTCGAGCTGAACGCCCGGTATGGATGGAGCAAATTTATTGTGGTGGTGCCCAGCATCGCCATCCGTGAAGGGGTGTTCAAGTCACTGGAAATCACGGCGGAGCACTTCCTGGACGACTACAAGAAGCGCGCCAGGTTCTTTATCTACAACTCCAAGCAGCTGCACAACCTGGAAAGCTTTTCCAGCGATGCGGGCATCAACGTGATGGTGATTAACGTGCAGGCCTTCAATGCCACGGGCAAGGATGCACGCCGCATTTATGAAGAGCTGGACGACTTCCAGTCCCGCAGGCCCATTGACGTCATCAGCGCCAACCGGCCCATCCTGTTTCTGGATGAGCCACAAAAAATGGAAGGCGGCAAGACGCTGGATTCGCTGGCCAACTTCAAGCCACTGGCGGTGTTGCGTTATTCGGCCACGCACAAGACGACCCACAACAAAATCCACCGGCTCGACGCACTGGATGCGTACAACCAGAAGCTGGTCAAGAAAATCGCGGTGCGCGGCATATCGGTCAAGGGCCTGACCGGCACCAACGCCTACCTCTATTTGGAGTCGATCGAGGTGTCCAAATGTGCCCCGGTGGCACGCGTGGAGCTGGAAATCAAGCAGAACAACGGCATCAAGCGCGTGCTGCGCAAGCTGTCCCGCAATGACAACCTGTTCGATCTGTCGGGCGACCTGGAGCAGTACCGGGGTTTTGTGGTGTCCGACATCAATGCGCTCACCAATGCCGTGACTTTCACCAATGGGCATGCGCTGGTGGCGGGCGAGGCTACGGGTGATGTCGGCGAATCGGCTTTGCGCCGCATCCAGATTCGGGAAGCGGTCAAGGCGCACTTTGAGAAAGAGCAGGCGCTGTTTGCCCAGGGGATCAAGGTGCTGTCGCTGTTTTTTATTGACGCGGTCAGCAAATACCGCAGCTATACCAACGAATCTGGCGATGCGGGCGAGCAGCCTGGCGAGTACGCCCAGATGTTTGAGGAGGAATACAAGCTGCAACTGGCCGACGTGCAGACGCTGGACGACACGCCCTACAACCGGTATCTCAAAGGCATTCCGACCACCCAAACGCACAACGGTTACTTTTCCATCGACAAGAAGACCAGGCGCATGGTGGACCCCGAGACGGGCAAAAAGTCCCTTGAGGCCGACGACGTGGATGCGTATGACCTGATTTTGAAGGACAAGGAGCGGCTGCTGTCGTTCGACGAGCCGGTGCGGTTTATCTTCTCGCACTCTGCTTTGCGCGAAGGTTGGGACAATCCCAACGTGTTCGTGATCTGCACTTTGAAGCACAGCGACAACACGGTGAGCCGCCGCCAGGAAGTCGGGCGCGGGCTGCGTTTGTCTGTCAATCAACATGGCGACCGCATGGACAATCCGGCCACGGTGCACCAAATCAACGTGCTGACCGTGGTGGCCAGCGAGAGTTACAAGGATTTTGTGACCGCCTTGCAGCGCGACATCAGCGAAGGTTTGTCGGAGCGGCCACGCGAGGCCAACGAGTCCTATTTCACTGGCAAGGTGCTCAAAACCGCAGCCGGTGATGTGGAAGTGACACCGCCACTGGCCAAACAAATTTACAAATACCTGCTTAAAAACGACTACACCGACGACAAGGACCGAATCGCGGATGCGTACCATGAGGCCAAGAAAGAGGGGACGCTTGCAGCCTTGCCCCCCGAGTTGGTGGCGCATGCCGATGCTGTGTTTGCCCTGATCGACAGTGTGTTCAGCGATGCGAAGTTGCCATTGCCGGAGGACGACCGCAAGGCCAAGACCAACCC
>JALNWC010000066.1 GCA_023231075.1 Rhodoferax sp. | reverse complement strand
GGAGGAACCCACGACAGACTTTGCCTCCACGGTGCCCGCCGCTTTCGAGGCACTGCAAAACATGAACCAGGCGGACGATGTGATCGCCCGTTTGTCACGCCCCAGCTTGATGGACCAAGCCGGGCAACCGGAATCCATACGTCAGAAGTTGCGCAAAAGTTGTCAAACTCCGGCGCAATTGCTCAGCTTTGAAGTGATGGTGCAGATGATCGACAACCTGGTCAACGACACCCGCTTGCTCAAGGGGATTCGCGATGTCATTGAAAACCTCGAGCCGGCCCTGTTGCGCCTGGTGCTGGTTGACGTGCGATTCTTTAACGACAAGCAGCATCCGGCGCGGCGCTTGCTGCAGGAAATTACCCAGCGCGGACTGGCTTTTGGGTCGGCGGACAGCCCTGAATGCGCGCTCTTCATCCGCTCACTGCACCGCTATGTGAACCCCCTGTCGCGGATCCCTATTGACAGTGCCGAACCCTTCGACCTGGCGCTGTACAACCTCAACAACATGTGGTCGGAGCAACTGGTCCAGTCGCAGCAGACCGTGCAGCAGGCCATGCGCGCGCTCAACCGGGCCGAGGAGCGCAATCTGCTGGCCGAGAAAATCTGTGCTTCCATGGAAAAAATCCCCGACATGCAGCGCGTACCTGCCCCGGTGGTCGATTTTCTCTGTGGTCCCTGGTCCCAGGTGATGGCGGCAGCGGAACTCAACAATACGGAGGGCGCAGATGATCCCGGTGCTTACAAGAGCCTGGTCAGCCTGCTGTTATGGAGTGCCCAGCCCGAGCTGACCCGGCAGGACCTTGGTAAGCTGACCAAGCTGGTGTCCAGGCTGCTGCCAAAGCTGCGTGAAGGGCTCAAGCTGATTGATTACCCGTCCTTGAAAACCAGCCTGTTTTTTGATGCGCTCATGAAATTGCATCAGCAGGCTTTTCGACCTGCTGCCGAGGCGCCGGTGGCCACTCCCGAAACCGCCACCGCTCATCTGCCTGGACACCACCAGCACTGGCTGGCACCCGAAGAGGCCAAAGCCTCGGGCTTCATGGATTTGGCCGGCGAAGTGCCGGGCAAGCCGACGGTGCCGCGGCCTCGTCAGGCGCACGGGTCGCTGCCGGACTCGGTGATTCCCATGGCAAGCCAGGCCGCCTCGATGGTGCCTGGCTTGGCGCTGGACAATTTGACGGTCGGTGCCTGGGTGGAAATTGCCATCAAAGGGGTCTGGCAGCGCAGCCAGCTCAGCTGGATCAGCCCGCAACGCACCATGTACCTGTTTACCGGAGTGCAAGGCCAAACCCAGTCCATGACCCGGCCCTCGCTGGAAAATCTGATCACCAACAACGCCATGCGTCTGGTGTCCGACCATTCCATGGTCGACGGTGCGCTCGACGAGGTCGTGCATACCGCCCTGCTCAACAGCCTGGAGAATGGCCGGGCCTGATTCAGCTTGCCAGTGCCGTCTTGACGGCTTGCGACACCATGGCCATGTCGGCCTTGCCGGCCAGTTGCGCCTTGACTGCCGCCATGACCTTGCCCATGTCGCCCGGCCCCTTGGCGCCCAGACTGTCCACGATGGCCTGCACCGCCGCGCTGACTTCTTCCGCACCGAGGCGCTGCGGCAAGTAGGCTTGCAGCACCCGGATTTCAGCACTTTCCTTGTCCGCCAGGTCCATGCGGGCGGCCTGGGTGTAGGCGGTCACGGAGTCCTTGCGCTGCTTGATGAGCTTGTCCACAATGCCGATCATGGCGGCATCGTCCAGCGCCACACGTTCATCCACTTCCTTTTGCTTGGCAGCGGCCAGCAGCAGGCGGATGGTGCCCAGGCGCTCGCTGTCCTTGGCGCGCATGGCGTTCTTCATGTCTTCGATCACTTGGTCTTTGAGCGACATTTTTTCTTACTCCTGTGAATGGATTGGGCATAAAAAAAGCCCGCCTGAGCGTCCCCGGCGAGCTTGATCAAGAGGCTGTGACAGCCCTGTCAGAACAACAGGCTCAGTACAGTTTCTTGGGCAATTGCATGGCGCGAATGCGCTTGTAATTGCGTTTGACGGCAGCAGCCTTCTTGCGCTTACGCTCGGAAGTGGGTTTTTCGTAGAACTCGCGTGCGCGCAAGTCGGTCAAAAGGCCCAATTTTTCAATCGTGCGTTTGAAGCGGCGCAGTGCGACGTCAAAGGGTTCGTTGTCTTTAACACGGATGGTTGTCATTACGTCAAGAGATCCTAAATGTGCAAACGTTCGGTTTCGGGAAGATCGGGCCTAAAACCAAAGCATTTACGATTTTCTCCGCTTAAAAGTTGATCAGGCAGCGGAGTTTTGCCAGCAAAGCCTAGGATTATAGCGATCAACACGCCGTGTTGTGGCCAATTTGGCGCTGAATTGGCGTGGATCAGTGTAGTTTTTGCAGCACATACCCGATCAACCGGGCATCCAGGCACAGTTCCAGATGCCCCATGCCTTTGAATTCTGTCACGCTGGCGCCTGCCAGCACCTGGTCGCGCTGGGGGTACACGATGTTGTCATGCAGGGTCAGGGCGATGTGCATCAGTTGCCGGGTGTCCGGCGTCTCACTGGCTTGCAGGGCTTGCAACCATGGGCTGTGCCAGACCATCTGCGCTGCGTTGGGGGTGGGAGACCAGGGCGTTATCTGCGTTCCCTGGTGGGGCGTTCCCAGGGTGATGATGCGGGCCACATCGACGCTGCCATGGCCTCGCATCCAGGCCCGAATCGCCAGCCCGCCCATGCTGTGCCCCACCAGCGCCACTTGCCTTGCGCCCGTCGCCTGCTGCAATTGCCGCACGGCGTGCTGGATTTGGGGGGCGTAATCGTCAATCGAGGTAAACAGCGGCTCCAGCGTAATGGCCAGCACCGGATGCCCCGCCCGGTGCAGCGCCCGTGCCATTTTGTCCCAGACCCGGTCATTGCAAATGTAGCCGTGCACCAATAGCACCGGCACCCGCCAGGTCTGGGTTTGCTGCGGCAAGTCCGGGCACCAGACCTCGTTTTTCGAATTGGCCCAGGGCATTTGAAGCCAGTAAATGCGCAAAGCGGCCAAAAACTCCCCGCCAAAAGCCCGCCACCAAAGGGGGCCGGCCGACTTGGCGCGTGATTGAAGCATGCTCACGCTGATCACGCTCAATTGCAGCAGCAGAGGCAGCAGCAGGGCGCACAACAGCACCAGCGGTAGCGCCTTTGCGCCACTTTGACCGAATTGGCGGGCGGCATAAATACCCAGCAGTCCGCCGCAAAACAGCTGAGTGAAGTAGATGCGGCGCAGTAAGATGGCAAGCATGAATATTTTCTTCTTTAAATTAAATCAGTATTTGAGCACTTGCAGAATTCAAAACCGATGCAGCCAGAAGTGGAGTCACGGCTGATGTGCCCGATGAGTTGCTTGCCCAAGGTGGCTTTGATCATGCGTGCATGCACGCGCTGGATCAATTCACTGCTCGCAAATTCTACAAACGCGCGACTGAAGGTGGACTCACTGGGCAGCGCAAAACGCAAATCAAAGCCGCACAGTCGGCGCAGTTTGCTGTCAGCCTGCAGGCGATCTATCAGCGCATTGGGGGTCTTCAGGTCCAGTACCGCCTTGGCTAAAAATGCACACGCCAAGGCGCAACGATCTGCCTCGGGTTGTCCTGCACCACGATCTTCAAGCCTTTTGGGCGGTGCCCGCATTTTTTTGCCTCAAACCGCAGTTAATTCGACTGGCTTGTCGAATTCTGCAAGTTCCTCAGAAGTGCGAAAGGTGCGCCTCAGCGTTGCCCTTGCGTTTCGGCCGGCCTCAAGGCGCGGAAATCGACCAAAATACCGGAAATGCCTGACTGTCCTACAGTCAGGTTGGCCCTGATGGTGCAACATGGAGTTCTTGACTTTTCTTCTCGCCTTATGTCTACGCCCGAATCCCTCATGACAGTCGATGACACGGCAGTCCTTGCTGTGCCCGTCCTCGAAGAAGTCGAGGCGCTGGCCGCGACCCAGGAGGCCATTGCCGCAGCGGGGCTGAGTTTTTCCATCAAGGTGCTGACGGTCAACATCCACAAGGGGTTCACCTTCTTCAACCGCAAATTCATCTTGCATGAGTTGCGTGAAGCGGTTCGCACCGTGGGCGCCGATGTTGTGTTCCTGCAGGAGGTGACCGGGTCGCACGCCCGGCATGAGCGCCGGATTGCCGACTACCCGACCAATCCCCACTACGAATTCCTGGCCGACAGCATCTGGCCGCAGTTTGCCTACGGTCGCAATGCCGTCTACCCTGGCGGACACCATGGCAATGCCGTGATGTCAAAGTTCCCCATCGTCAGCTTCAGGAACCACGACATATCCATCAGCGGCCCCGAGCGGCGCGGACTGCTGCACTGCGTCCTGCAGGTGCCTGGCCTGGACACGCAGGTTCACGTCATCTGCGTGCACCTCGGTCTGGCCGAGTCGCATCGCCTGAAGCAGTTGCACATGCTGTGCGACGTGGTGCACCAGCACATACCGCCGAGCGCGCCGGTGATCGTGGCCGGCGACTTCAACGACTGGCGCCGCCGCGCCCACGCGGTGCTGGCGCAGGGCGCCAACCTGCATGAGGTCTTTGTGCAGGCCTATGGCCAAGCGGCCCGCACTTTTCCGGCACGCTTGCCGCTGCTGGCGCTGGACCGCATCTATGTGCGCAACGCCATTGGCCATGCGCCGCTGGTGCTGCCGATCAGGCCCTGGTCCCACCTGTCGGACCACGCGCCGCTGGCGGCAACGATCGAGCTATAGATTGATCACCCCCACGCTTGTCACTGCGTGTACTGCGCTGCCCCCCACGGGGGCTGGACTTGCTTGGGGCGGCCCTGCGCGGCGTCCGAAATGAAGCACGTCTGGATTAGCGGCAACCGGGTGACATTGCTGATCAATGGTGATGCGTTTTTTCCACGGGTGTTCGAGTGCATTGCGGCGGCCGAACATGAGGTCCTGCTGGAAACCTTCATCTGGTTTGAAGACAAGGTCGGCCTGGCCCTGCATGCAGCGCTTTTGATAGCGGCGCGCCGTGGCGTGCAGATCGACGTCACGATTGACGGTTATGGCTCGCCCGACCTGTCGCCGGCCTTCATCTCGGCACTGACGCAGGCCGGCGTGCGGGTCCACGTCTTTGACCCCAGCCCCCGGCTATGGGGCTACCGCACCAACGTGTTCCGGCGCATGCACCGCAAAATCGTCGTGGTGGACGGCACCCGCGCCTTTGTTGGCGGCATCAACTACTCGGATGACCACTTGATTGACTTCGGTCCGACCGCCAAACAGGACTACGCGGTGGAGATTGAAGGGCCACTGGTGCCCCAGATTCAGCGCTATGTTCGAACCCAACTGCTGTTTGGCCAGCGCGAGCATCCCTCGCTTCGTCAACGCCTGTTTGGGCGTGCGCCGGTCGTCCCGGCGAGCCCTGCCCCGCCAGCAGCGGGCAGCGTCGAGGCGCTTCTGGCCACGCGCGACAACCACGAACACAGGAGCGACATCGAACGCCATTACCGCATTGCCATCCGCGGGGCGCGCCAGCGGGTCTGGATCGCCAACGCCTATTTTTTTCCCGGCTACCGCCTGCTGCGGCAACTGCGCAAGGCGGCGCAGCGCGGTGTGGATGTTCGCTTGATCCTGCAGGGCGAGCCCGACATGCCGATTGCCAAAATCGCCGCCCGCCTGCTGTATCACCACCTGCTGACCGCGGACGTGAAGATTTACGAATACCGTGAGCGCCCGCTGCACGGCAAGGTCGCACTGACCGACGACGTCTGGTCGACCGTCGGCTCCAGCAATCTGGATCCACTGAGCCTGGGGCTGAATCTGGAGGCCAACGTCATCATGAAGGATCGTGCCTTCAATCAGCTTCTGGGCGAGCATCTGGCGCAATTGATGCAAATTAGCTGCAAAGAGATTCTGATTGGCGATGTGACCGAGACCGGTCTGTGGGTGCGGTTGCGCAGCTTCCTGGTGTTCCATCTGTTGCGGCACTACCCGGCCTGGTTTGGCTGGCTACCGGTCCATTCACCGCGCCTGACACTGGCCGACACGCTACCTGCGCAGGCGGGCAGCGACCACGTCAACGAGGGCCAGTCTTCATGACGCCTGCGTCGGCGCGGCACCCGTCAGGCATCACCACCAAGGTCTGGTGGCCCTGGCTCAAGCGCGCCGCCACAGCGGCTTTTTTCATGCTGGTGGCCTGGCTGCTGGTGACGCAGGCACGCGCGATCGAGTGGGGGGAGATAGTGGCCGCGCTGGCCAACTATCCCGTGCGTGCCGTGATTGGCGCGGCCGCGCTGGCCCTGCTCAGCCTGCTGCTCTACAGCTCATTTGACCTGTTGGGGCGCCACTACACCGGCCACACGCTGCGTGCGCGCACCGTGATGCGGGTCACCTTCATCAGCTACGTGTTCAACCTCAACCTGGGCTCGCTGGTGGGCGGCGTCGCCCTGCGCTACCGGCTTTACGCTCGCCTGGGGCTGGGCGCCGGCGTGATCACGCGGGTCATGACCTTGAGCATGCTGGCCAACTGGATGGGCTATCTGCTGTTGGCGGGCGTCATTTTTGGCTTTCACGCCCCGGCGCTGCCACCGGGCTGGAAAATAGGCAGTGGCGGCCTGCAGATTCTGGGGTTTGTACTGCTGGGGCTGGCGCTGCTCTACTTGTCGCTGTGCGCCGGGTTGCGCCAGCGCAGCTTCATTCTCTGGGGCCACGAAATCATCCTGCCTTCGCTGCGCTTGGCAACGCTGCAACTGGGCATGGGTGTGACAAACTGGCTGCTGATGGGCGGCATCGTCTTCGTGCTGCTGCAACAAAGAATCGCGTTCCCCACCGTGGTCAGCGTGCTGCTGGTCGCCGCCGTGGCGGGCGTGATCACCCACGTCCCGGCCGGGCTCGGCGTGCTGGAGACGGTCTTCATCGCGCTGCTGTCGCACCAGATGCCGAAATACGAATTGCTCGCTGCCCTGTTGGCCTACCGCGCCATTTACTACCTGGCCCCGCTGACGCTGGCGGCCGTGCTGTACCTGGTGGCGGAAACACGGGCCAAAAAATCGGCGTCCGCACAACGGCAGGGCAGCGCGGCAGCGGACAAGAGATTAGGATAAGACGCCAGCCACGCTGCTGTCGCTGACGGCTTGGTATTGCGCCAAAATACGGGCATGCCACATTCCAAGTCCATGAATCCACGCTCATCCCTATCCTCCGACGCCACCGGGACCCAGGTGCTGGGCGCCTGCCCGCACGACTGTCCCGACACCTGCTCGATGCTGACCACGGTCACCAACGGCGTCGCCATCAAGGTGCAGGGCAACCCGGCCCATCCGCACACCGATGGCGCCTTGTGCACCAAGGTGTCGCGCTACACCGAGCGCACCTACCACCCGGATCGCCTGCTGCATCCGCTCAAACGCGTCGGCGCCAAGGGCGCGGGTCAGTTCGAGCGCGTGAGTTGGGGCGCTGCGCTGCAAGACATCGCGGCCCGACTGCAAGCCATTGCCAGCCGCGGCGCAGATGCGGCGCAAGCCATCCTGCCCTACAGCTACGCCGGCACCATGGGGCTGGTGCAGGGCGAGAGCATGTCAGCGCGCTTCTTGCACAAGCTGGGGGCCTCCCGGCTGGACCGCACCATCTGTTCTTCTGCGGGCGGCGAGGGCTTGACCCGGACACTGGGCGGCAAGGTCGGCATGCGGGTGGAATTCTTTGCCGAGTCCAGGCTGATCCTGATCTGGGGCAGCAACTCGATTGCCAGCAACCTGCACTTCTGGCGCTATGCGCAGATTGCCAAACGCAACGGCGCCAAGCTGGTCTGCATCGATCCGCGCAAGTCGGAGACCGCCGACAAGTGCCACGAACACATCGCGCTGCTGCCCGGCACCGACGGCGCGCTGGCGCTGGCGCTGATGCACGAGCTCATCGCCCACGACTGGCTCGATCACGGCTACCTGGCGCACTACACGCTGGGCTGGGGGCTGCTGCGTGAGCGCGCGCTGCAATGGGCACCCGAGCGGGCCGCGGGGGTGTGCGGCATCGCCCCTGAACAGATTCGCGCGTTGGCGCGCGACTACGGCGCTTGCGTGGCAAGCGGCGCACCGGCGGCGATCCGCATGAACTATGGGATGCAACGGGTCCACGGCGGCGGCAATGCGGTGCGATTGATCGCCTGCCTGCCCGCACTCATTGGTGCCTGGCGGCATCGCGCTGGCGGCGTGCTGCTGTCAAGCTCGGGCGCCTTCCCGGTGCAAAAAGCGGCGCTGCAACGGCCCGACTTGCTGGCCGGCAAAACACCGCGCACCCTCAACATGAGCACCCTGGGTGATGAGCTCTTACGCCCGGCCAGCGCGGCTTTCGGCCCGGCCATTGAGGCGCTGATTGTTTACAACAGCAACCCGGCGGCCATCGCGCCCGAGTCGGTCAAGGTGGTGCGGGGCTTGACCCGCGACGACCTGTTCACCGTGGTGCTGGAGCACTTTCAGACCGACACCGCCGACTATGCCGATTACGTGCTGCCGGCCACGACGCAGTTGGAGCATTGGGATGTGCATTCGAGCTACGGCCATACCGATGCGCTGCTCAATCGTCCGGCGATTGAACCGCTGGGCGAGGCCAAACCGAACACGCAGATATTTCGCGAGCTGGCCGGGCACATGGGCTTCACCGACGCCTGCTTTGCCGATGACGACGCGGCGCTGTGCCGCATGGCCTATGGCGACGCCGTTGATTTTGCCGAGTTGCTGGCAAAGGGCTTTGCGACCCTGCCAACACCCGAGGCACCATTTGCCGAGGGCAAGTTCCCCACGCCCTCCGGCAAATGCGAGTTTTTCAGCGCCCGGCTGGCAGCGCAGGGGCTGGACGGCCTGCCCGACCATGTGGCCAACCACGAAGCGTTCAACACCTCAACGCAGTACCCGTTGGCCATGATCTCGCCCCCGGCGCGCAATTTCCTGAATTCCACGTTCGCCAATGTGCCGAGCTTGCAAGAGATGGAGCGCGAGCCCGTGCTGGAAATGCACGCGACTGATGCCGCCGCGCGCGCCATCCGGAGCGGCGACATCGTGCGCGTCTTCAATGCCCGTGGCGAGTACCGCTGCAAGGCCAAAGTGTCCAGCCGTGCGCGCCCCGGCGTGGTCAATGGCCTGGGCGTGTGGTGGCGAAAACTGGGGCTGAGCGGTACCAATGTGAACCAGCTCACCAGCCAGAAGTTGACCGACCTGGGTGGCGGACCGACGTTTTACGATTGTCTGGTGCAGGTGGTTGCCGACTGAAAGCGGTGACGAACATGGCCCGACCGGCCGTTGCTGCCGACCGTCAAACAAAAACTTTTGCAGGCCCTCGATCAACTCCTGTTTAGATAGCTGCTTACGATTTACTCATAAGCTACAGGTCATTTTGCACCGACAAGGGACTCAAAGATATTGGCCCCTTGTTTGTGCAGGGTGGCGCAATAGGAGCGGATGATGCAGTAGTCCTGCGCACCTTGCGGTGTTCGAAAGCAACCCGATACCTTTTGCTTCACTTTTGGCATACGCACCGTTTGCTCGGCCCGG
>JALNWC010000065.1 GCA_023231075.1 Rhodoferax sp. | reverse complement strand
TCCAGGTCCAGTCCCAGTCCAAAACGGGCCTCGTCCCAGATCACGGAATTGATCAGCGAGGTCATCGCGTGCTCGGTCTTGTCCATGTCGCCGGGGCGCACGTAGACCTGCAACAGGTGGTCCTTGCCCGCGCGCGAGGTGATGCGCTGCTCGCGGCACACCAGCTGGCCGGCCACCAGCGCAAACAGGTAGCAGGGCTTCTTGAACGGGTCAACCCAGGTGGCAAAGTGGCGGCCGTCGTCGAGCGTGCCGCTGTCAAGCAGGTTGCCGTTGCTCAGCAAGACCGGGTATTTGGCTTTGTCGGCGCGCAGCGTCACGGTAAAGCTGGCCATCACGTCCGGGCGGTCCAGGTAATAGGTGATGCGCCGGAAACCTTCGGCTTCGCATTGGGTAAAAAACGAGTCGTTGCTGACGTACAAGCCCATCAGCTTGGTGTTTTTGGCGGGCGCGCAGGTGGTGAAAATTTCCAGCTCGAAGCTGTCTGAAGCGGGCAGGTTCTCCAGCACCAGCTGGCCCGCATCCAGTTTGAAGCTGGTGCCGGCGCCGTTGACCAGCACGCGCGCCAGGTTCAGCTCGTCGCCGTCCAGGCGCAGCGCCTGCTCGGGCACGTCCGGGTTGCGGCGCAGCGTCATTTTGTTGAGCACGCGGGTCTTGGCCGGGTCGAGGTCAAAGCTCAGGTGAACGGTGTCGATCCAGAACGCCGGGGCGCTGTAGTCGGCGCGGCGGATGACCGCGGCGGGGGTGTTTGCATCACGAAGTAGCAACATGCAGAGTCTCCAGGAAATTCGAATTTAAGAGTTCATGGTAATCGCGCACGGCGGCGATCACGTGGGGCCCAGCCAGTTGGTCTGGCGTGTGGCTGCTGCAGATGGCCACCGCCTGCATGCCGGCGCGGCGCGCCGCTTCGATGCCGAAGGGCGCGTCTTCAAACACAATGCAGCCGCCAGCGCTGGCGTTTAGCTGGCGGGCGACTTCCAGAAAAATGGCGGGTTCGGGTTTGCCGGGGTGGCCTTCGTCGCCACCCACAATCGCCCTTGGTGGCGGTGCCAGTTGCAGATGCGACAGGACGAAGGCGATGTTGTGCCGGTCACCCGCCGTGCCCATGCCCAGCTTCAGGCCATGCGCCAGGGCCTGCGCATAAAACGCCTTGAAGCCCGCGACCTCGGCAAACACCGGGCCAAAGCGTTCGCGGTAGAGCTGCTCTTTTTCGGCAATCAGGGCCCAGGCCTCGTCGTTGGCGAGGTCGCGCTGAAACAGCTCGCGCATGCACTCGGCGCCGGTGCGCCCGGTGGTGCGGCGCATCAGGTCGGGCAGGTCGATGCGCAGGCCGTGCTTTTGGGCAAACACCAGCCAGCTTTGCGCGTGATGACCCATCGAGTCGATCATGGTGCCATCCATGTCGAAGATCAGCGCTTCGGTCATCAGACGCCCTGCTTCAGGCTGGCTTCGATGAAAGGGTCGAGGTCGCCGTCGAGCACCTTTTGCGTGGCCGAGGTCTCGTAGTTGGTGCGCAGGTCCTTGATGCGGCTGTTGTCGAGTACATAGCTGCGAATCTGGTGGCCCCAGCCCACGTCGGTCTTGCCGTCTTCGAGTTTTTGCTGCTCTTCCTGCTGCTTGCGCAACTCGAAGTCGTAGAGCTTGGAGCGCAGGCGTTTCCAGGCGATGTCGCGGTTGCCGTGCTGGCTGCGGCCGTCCTGGCATTGCACCACGATGCCGGTGGGCAGGTGCGTCAGGCGCACCGCCGAGTCGGTCTTGTTGATGTGCTGGCCGCCGGCGCCGCTGGCGCGGTAGGTGTCGGTGCGCACATCGGACGGATTGATGTTGATCTCGATCGAGTCGTCAATCTCGGGGTAGACAAACACGCTGGCAAAGCTGGTGTGGCGGCCGCCCGACGAGTCAAACGGGCTTTTGCGCACCAGCCGGTGCACGCCGGTTTCGGTGCGCAGCAGGCCGAAGGCGTATTCGCCCTCGACCTTGAACGAGGCGCCCTTGATGCCGGCGGTGTCGCCCGGGGTTTCGTCCTCGATCTCGGTCTTGAAACCCTTGCGCTCGCAGTAGCGCAGGTACTGGCGCAGCAGCATGCTGGCCCAGTCGCAGGCTTCGGTGCCACCGGCGCCGGCCTGGATGTCGACAAAACAGTTCAGCGGATCGGCCGGGTTGTTGAACATGCGGCGGAACTCCAGGCCCTTGACGGTCTCTTCGAGCTTGGCGGCTTCTTCTTCGATGTGGATCAGGCCGACTTCGTCGCCTTCATCCTTGCTCATCTCGAACAGCTCGGTGTTGTCCGCGAGTTCGCTTTCCAGCTCGCTGATCGTCACGACCACGCCGTCGAGCGCCTTTTTCTCGCGGCCCAGCTCCTGGGCGCGTTTGGGGTCGTTCCAGACCGTGGGGTCTTCGAGCGAGGCGTTGACGGTTCTCAGGCGTTCAAATTTGGCATCGTAGTCAAAGATACCCCCGTAATTCGAGGGTACGGGCGGTCAAACTGCTGAGTTGGGTGCCAAGGGCGTTGATGCGTTCTGCTTCCATGATGCGGGTCCTGATTTTTTGGGATGTTGAATAACCGCGTATTTTCTCATGGTGCGGTTAGGCCATGAACTGCTCCAGCAAAGCGGCCACAGCCTGCGGCTGGTCATGGTGCAGCATGTGGCCGCAGTCCGGCACTTGGACAATTTCAAGGTTGGCCACGGATTTCAGGCGCTCATGGTGCTCTGCCAGGGTGAATTGGCCCCGCCACCATGCAGTCATGCGGTCGTCCGAGGCCTCAACCATGAGGGTCGGCGCGGCGATGTGGCGGTAAATAGCCAGCACTTCCGCCACGCGGTAAAGCTGGGCGCTGGTGATTTTGTGGGCGGCCTCGCCCAGGATCGTCCATTGCCCCGGGGCCAGTTCAGCCGCCCAGTGCCTGGCCAGCCAGTGCGCCTTGTCCTGGCTCAGGTAGGCGTTGTTTTTGACCAAACGCGCAGCGACTTCGTCAAGCGAGTCGTAGGTGTTGAGCTGGAGTGCGCCACGGTGAAATTGTTTGACCTCATTCATCCACTGCGTGAGGCGCCCCGGTGCCTGGGTTGGCACGCTGTCGGGCAAACCAAAGCCTTCCAGATTGACCAGACGCCGGATGCGCCCGGGCCGCAGACCGGCGTACAGCATGGCCACGTTGCCGCCCATGCTGTGGCCGACCAGATTGACGCTTTGGCCGGGCGTGTAGTGGTCCAGCAGGGCGTCCAGGTCGGCCAGGTAGTCGGGAAACCAGAAGGTGTCAGCGCCCCCGGACCGGGTCAGGCCAAAGCCGCGCCAGTCGGGGGCGATGATGAAGTGGTCCTGGGTGAGCGCATCGACCACAAACTGGAAGCTGGCGGCCACGTCCATCCAGCCATGCAGCAGCACCCAGGGCGTCTTGTCCGGGCCGGGTTGGCCCCAGCAGCGGACGTGGTAATTGAGCTGACGAATAGGGACAAACCCGCTACGGGAAATTCTTTGGGCTGGGTACATGTGACTGATCATAATATTGGGGCCGACCGATCGTGAACGAGATGTTCGGACCGACCGGGATCAGTCACATCGCGGGCAACTGCGCCGTTCTGTGGCCACCCCAGCCTGGCGCCGCAAAACCGTAAACTACGAAAATCGGCTGCAAAGCCTCCTTGATTGAAATCACGCATGAAAACCATTCAACTGGGTCAAAGCGACCTCCACGTCACCCCCATCTGCCTGGGCACCATGACCTTCGGCGAGCAGGTTGATGAAGCCACCGCCTTCGACATCCTGGACCGCTCGCTGGAGCGCGGCGTCAACTTCATCGACACGGCCGAAATGTATGCCGTGCCACCGCGCGCCGAAACCTTCAACGCCACCGAAAAAATCATCGGCAACTGGCTCGGTCAGCGCCCCGGTGCGCGGCAGAAACTGGTGATTGCGAGCAAGGTGGCAGGCCCGTCGCGCAACATGCCCTGGATTCGTGGCGGCAGCCCGGACTTGACGGGCAAGGACATTCTGGAGGCCTGTGATGGCAGCCTGAAACGCCTGAAGATCGATGTCATCGACCTGTACCAGATTCATTGGCCGGTGCGCTCCGTCCCCGCTTTTGGCGACATTTATTACCAACCTGCCAGTGGCGGTGAGGGCAGCTCCATCCACGCCCAGCTGGAAGCGCTGCAGCAGCTGGTGCAGGCCGGCAAGGTGCGTGCCATCGGCCTGTCCAACGAAACCCCCTATGGCGTGCATGAGTTTGTGCGCCTGGCCGAGCAATATGGTCTGCCGCGCGTTGCCACGGTGCAAAACGGCTACAGCCTGCTCAACCGCAGTGTGGAAAACGCCCTGGACGAAACCCTGCGGCGCCTGAATGTGTCGCTGCTGGCCTACTCGCCGCTGGCGTTTGGCCTGCTCACCGGCAAATATGATGCCACCGGCCTGACCGGGCCAGGCACCTCGCCGCAAGCCCGATTGACCAAATTCGAGTCGTCGCGCAAGCAGCGCTGGGGCCGCCCCGAGGCGCTGGCGGCCGCACGCCGATACAGCGCGCTGGCGCGCGAGCACGGCCTGACGCCGCTGCAACTGGCACTGGCGTTTTGCTACACCAAGTGGCAAGTGGCGAGCACCCTCATTGGCGTGACTTCGGTGGCCCAACTCGATGAATGCCTGGACGTCTGGGGCACCACGCTGCCTGAAGAGTTGCTCAAAGCCATCGACGCGCTGCGCTGGGAAATACGCGATCCGGCGCAATAATTCAGGCTGTCATCGCGAGGACGAAGGACGTGGCGATCCATGACTTCTGACTGCATGGACTGCCGCGCTTTAGCCTGTCCTGAGTTCATCGAAGGGCTCGCAGTGACGAAGTTTTTGTTCACGGTCGTGTGCGGTATCGGCCCGGATACGGGCGGCTCGCAATGACGAATCAATAGTCTGAGTACTGCATAGACCTTACCATGGCCAAACACGTCAGTCTGACACCCGCCACCCGGCTCCTCAAGGAAAACAGGGCGATTTTTACCGAGCACCCTTACGCCTACCTTGAGCGGGGTGGCGCGTTGCACAGCGCCTCCGAGTTGGGCTGGGACCCGTACGCGGTGGTCAAGACGCTGATCCTGCAGGACCAGGATGCCAAGCCCCTGGTGGTGCTGATGCACGGCAACCGCAAGGTGTCGACGAAGAATCTGGCGCGCCAGATCGGCGCCAAGTCGGTGGCACCCTGCGCACCCGAAGTGGCGAACCGGCACAGCGGCTATCTGGTGGGCGGTACCTCGCCGTTTGGCACCCGGCGCGTAATGCCGGTCTATATTGAGTCGACCATCCTGGCGCTGCCCAAAATTTTGATCAACGGCGGCCAGCGCGGGTATCTGGTGGGCATCGACCCGCAGGTGTGCGTGGACTTGTTGGGCGCCAGGCCGGTGCAGTGTGCGCTGGCCGAGGTGCTGACCTGACACTGGCAAAATAGCGCCATTGCACCCAAACCCTTGGGTCACCAGGAGTTGATTTGGAATCCATGCAGAGTTTCTTGCCGCTGTTGGCGGTCTTGGCCGGCTACCTGGTCGGGTCGCTGTCGTTTGCGGTCATCGTCAGTCACGTCATGGGCCTGAGTGACCCGCGCACCTTTGGCAGCAAAAACCCTGGCGCCACCAATGTGTTGCGCTCGGGCAGCAAGGCGGCCGCCATTCTGACGCTGCTGCTCGATGCGGCCAAGGGCGGGCTGCCGGTGGTGCTGGTCAAGTGGTTCGGCCCGGCTTATGGCTTGGGCGATGGCACGCTGGCGCTGGTGGGTCTGGCGGCGTTTTTGGGTCATGTATTTCCGGTTTTTTTCCGGTTTTCCGGTGGCAAGGGCGTGGCCACGGCGCTGGGCGTGCTGCTGGGTTTCAGCGGCTGGCTGGGTCTGGCCACGGCCCTGGTCTGGCTGCTGATGGCGGTGGTGTTTCGTTATTCGTCGCTGGCCTCCATCACGGCCGCGCTGCTGGTGCCGGTGGTGTATGTGCTGGGCGACGGCGGGCTGTGGGTCATGAGCAAAAGCGTGGCCTTGAGCGTGGCCGTGATGTCGCTGGTTTTGCTCTACCGCCATGCCGAGAACATCAACCGCCTGGTCAAGGGGACGGAATCAAAACTCGGTAAAAAATCCAGTCCGGTGGCGCACGCCCATGCGCATGGCCACGCCAAGCATGGCCATCGGCATCCGCCGCATGCGGATCAAAACCCCCAGTCAAAAAACGACCCCGCATGAAACTTTGCATTCTTGACAACGACTTTCTGGACCCGGCGGTCGCGCCGACCTATGGCGGTTACGGCGCCATGTTCGAGCGCTTGCTGCGCCAGGCGGGGGCCGAGGGTACGTTCGACATTTTCAACACGGTCAAGGGCGAGTACCCGGCCTCGTTCGCGCCTTATGACGCGGTGCTGCTCACGGGCAGCAAGGCTGATGCGTTTTCACAGGAACCCTGGGTTCTCAAGCTCAAAGAGAAGGTGCAAGAGCTCCTTAAAACCAAAAAGAAGCTGATTGGCGTCTGTTTTGGTCACCAGCTGATCGCCCTGTGCCTGGGTGCCAAAGTGGGCCGTGCACCGCAGGGCTGGGGCGCCGGGCGCATGCGCTACCAATGGCTGGCACCCGAGTTGGCGCCGGGCCGCGAAGACGTGGCGCTGCTGGCCAGCCATCAGGACCAGGTGTTTGAACTGCCCGGCGGCACCCGACTGCTGGCCAGCAGCGACTTTTGCCCGGTGGCGGCCTTTGGTATTGACGGGCAGGTGTTTTGCGTGCAGCCGCATCCCGAATTCGTGGAAGACTACAGTGCCTTTCTGCTCAACAAGCGGCGCGCGATGTTTGGCGAGGAGAAGTACCAGGCCTTCACCCAGAGCCTGGCCAAAGGCCACGACGGTCTGGCTGTGGCGCGCATGATGGTGGCGTTCATCAACGCTTGATCTGACATCCATCGGCCCGAGGGCGGGCCTCCCACAAAATACCGGTGCCTTGTGGGAGCGGCGCCCTCGCCGCGATGGTCTTCGTGGCAGGGTGTGTGCTCAGCCAGGCACGGCGCGCAGCACCCCGGCAAGTTCATCGGCTTCCAGCGGCCGTGCCGTGCCAAAACCTGCCACCTGGCGCGCCGCCGTGGGGTAAATGGCCACAAAGCTGAAATCGCCCAGATGCGTCATGGGCTCGGCCTCCGGAAAACGCGTCAGGTAGATTTGGCGCGCGGCCAGCCAGCGGGCGCTCTCGGGCTGCAGGCGCGCGGCTTGGCCGTCCATGGAAATACGTGGCAAGGCGTGCACCGGCTCGCTCGCCACTTCGGGCTGCATCACCATCACCGACACCGCCGGGTTGCGGAGCAAGTTGCGTGTGTGCGGCGCCAGCAGACTGACGTGAATGACCAGGCAGGCGGCGCCGGGATCGACGGCAAACGGCACCATCGACACGAATGGGCCACCCTCGGCGTTGAGTGTGCCCAGGCTGGCGATGCGCTGGCTCTGGAGCAGTTCGCGCAGGGCGCGGTTCAGGCGGGGCTCATGCATGCTTAACGTGAAAGAACACGCATGTCATGCCGGACTCGATCCGGCATCCATGAATTTGGAGCCATGGATTGCGGATCAAGTCCGCAATGACAGCCTTCTTTCATGCGTCTGGGTGGCATGGGCGCCATGAAAGTTAGACCGCGTGTGCGCCGAGTTGCAGGATCAGGTAGTGGTTCAAGTGTTCCTGAACCCGCGAGGCAGGCAGGGCCGCAGTGATGGCGGGCTTGCCGTTGAAGCTTGAATGCAGGCTGGGCGGGCGCATCAGTTGCCCTTTGTCGTTGAGCACAATCGCCAGGTCGGGGCGCTGGTCCTGGCGGCGGCGCATGACCACACCCACGGTGGCGTCGTCAAGCTGAACAAAGGTGCCGGGTGGGTATAAACCCACCATGCGCACCAGCAGCTGGCCGACCTGGCTGTTTGGCGTGTCCTTGCCTGTGACGATGTTTTTCGCGGACTCGGTGGCGCTGCGCCCCGCGCGTGACTGGCGCGGGCTGATCATGGCGGCGTAACGGTCGACCACGTTGAGCATGTGCGCCAGGCGTTGCGGTGGCGGCACGCGCATCAGATCCGCAGGCAAGCTGATCTCCTGATGATGCTGTTGCACGGTGTCCAGCCAGAGCGCATTGGTGATGCCCAAGGCACGCAACAGGTCGGCGCCACTTCCTTCGTGGGAGCGCACGGCAAGGTCCTGCTCCGGTGTGGGACGGCCGCGTTGGTTGGCCAGCTGATCCTGCAAGCCGGTCATGGCAATGTTCATGGTCAGCGTTGCATGAACCAGGCTGTCGCGCTCGGTGGTCGGGAGTTGAACTTCCCGTGCAAGCAGATGGCACAAGACGCCACACACCAGCGCGTGCGAGGCGCTGTAGCCCACGGGCGAGTGGGCGGCCAGCTGGAACAGCAGGTACAGCGCCACGTCGGTGTCGTGCTGGATCAGGTTTTGCATCCAGCGGTCGTATTGCTGAATACGCGCGGCAAACTCTTGCACGCCGTTCGGGTGGCTCAGGACCATGGCCAGGCCCGCCTCCAAGTCGGACCACAGACCCAGCAGGTCTTCGTAGTCGTCTTCGGATTTCAGGATGAAACTCATGGCGCCGTGCTTGCCCAGGGCCGATGTGGGCGCGGCTTAATCGCGGAAATTGTCAAAGCTCAAGGGAATGTCGGTGATTTCCTTGCGCATCAGCGCCATCGCGGCCTGCAGGTCATCGCGGTCTTTGCCCGTGACACGCAGCTTGCCGTCCTGGATGGCGGCCTGCACCTTGATCTTGCTGTCCTTGATGATGCGCTGGATTTTTTTGCCCAGTTCGGTCTCGATGCCGTCGCGCACCTTGATCACCTGCTTGACTTTGTCGCCGCCCATTTTCTGCACGTCGCCCTTGTCCAGAAAACGCACGTCCACATTGCGCTTGGTGAGCTTGTTGCGCAGGATGTCCTCGATCTGGCCGAGCTGAAAATCAGCGTCGCCGATCAGCGTGATTTCCTTGTCCTTGAGCTCGATGGCAGCCGGCGTGCCCTTGAAGTCAAAGCGGGTGGTGATTTCCTTGGTGGTATTTTCAATGGCGTGTTTCACATCGACCATGCTGGCTTCGCAAACGGTATCAAAAGAGGGCATGAGGGTTCTCGCTAAATGTTCGACAATCCCGCCATGTTAGTCCAGAAAAACGTATCCCTCCAGCCATTCAATACCTTTCATATCGTTGCCAAGGCCCATGCCCTGCTGCGCATCCGCAGTGAATCCGACGTGCAGGCGTTGCTGGCCGACCCCAAATGGGCCGCTGGCCCGAAGTTCGTGCTGGGCGGCGGCAGCAACATCGTGCTCACCGGCGATGTCAAGGCGCTGGTGCTGAAAGTCGAGGTGCTGGGGCGCCGCCTGCTGCAGGAAACTGCCAAAGCCTTCATCGTGGAAGCCGGCGCCGGTGAAAACTGGCATGACTTCGTCACCTGGACGCTTGAAGCGGGCTACCCCGGCCTAGAAAACATGGCCCTGATTCCGGGCACCGTGGGCGCTTCGCCGGTGCAAAATATTGGCGCCTACGGGGTCGAGTTGCAGGACCGCTTTGATTCACTGGATGCCATCGACCTGCAGACCGGCCAGCTGTT
>JALNWC010000064.1 GCA_023231075.1 Rhodoferax sp. | reverse complement strand
CAAGGGCGGGCGACAGCCCGGCGAAGCGTACCCTTGATGCGGCCCACAGGGGAAAACAATCACATTGGGTCACAAAGCCCCTTTGTGACCTTGGCAAACAAAATTTGCTCGACACCAATTTCCACCGCCATTTTTCAGCGGATTTACGCCGCCGTTAACAGGAGGTGGATCCTATTGATGTTTTGCGAAGGCCAATACCCAATGGTCAAATTTTGAACTCGTGAAATTTGACGGGCCAAACCTGGGCCAGCTTTGGGCCAAATTTGGGCCAAAATGCAAAACGCCCACATTGAGTGGGCGTTTGTTCAAGCTAAGTACTTGATTTTATTGGTTGCGCGAGAAGGATTTGAACCTTCGACCTTTGGGTTATGAGCCCAACGAGCTACCAGACTGCTCCATCGCGCGGTAGATGATTATTATAGCCTATTACGCGACTGTTTCAGCTTCTGGCGCCACAGTTTCAGTGCCGCGATCAACCAATTCAACGATACACATGGGCGCGTTATCGCCAACACGGAAACCCATCTTCAAAATACGGGTGTAACCGCCCGGACGGGCATTGAAACGGGGGCCCAAAACGTTGAACAATTTGACCACCGAGTCACGATCACGCAAGCGATCAAAGGCCAGACGGCGATTGGCGAGCGTTGGCACTTTTGCCAAAGTGATCATTGGCTCGACCACACGACGCAATTCCTTGGCTTTGGGCACCGTCGTTTTGATAACTTCGTGCTCAATCAAAGAGTTCATCATGTTACGCAGCATCGCCAGACGATGGGAAGAAGTGCGATTTAATTTGCGAAGACCTAGTCCGTGACGCATAGTGATTTCCTTTATTTAATAAAAACAGCCGTATCAGGTACTGTCCATGTCACATCGATAAATTCGATTATCGTTTTTCAAGTGAAACTGGGGGCCAGCTTTCAAGCTTCATGCCTAAAGTCAGACCACGGGAAGCCAGCACTTCCTTGATTTCGTTGAGCGACTTCCGGCCCAGATTGGGCGTCTTGAGGAGCTCGTTTTCGGTGCGTTGAATCAAATCGCCGATGTAATAAATATTTTCGGCCTTGAGACAGTTGGCCGAGCGAACCGTCAGTTCAAGCTCATCGACCGGGCGCAACAGCACCGGGTCGAAGTTGGAACTGACGCCGCGCACAGGCGATGCGATGATGGAATCAACGTCACCGCCTTCGAGTTGGGCAAACACAGCCATCTGTTCAATCAGAATCTTCGCCGAAGCGCGCACGGCATCTTCTGCAGACAGCGCGCCATTGGTTTCGATATCCAGAATCAACTTGTCCAGATCGGTACGCTGCTCGACACGCGCGCTTTCCACGGTGTAGCTGACCCGCTTGACGGGCGAGAAGGAGGCATCGAGAACGATACGACCAATTGACTTGGTGGTGTCGTCCAAATGACGGCGCATGGTGCCTGGCACATAACCACGACCACGCTCCACCTTGATCTGAACATCCAGCTTGCCGCCGTGCGCCAGGTTGGCTATCACATGCTCTGGGTTGATGATTTCGACATCATGCGGCGTCTGAATATCACCCGCACAAACAACACCCTCGGTGTCCTTGCGCAAGCTCAACGTGACTTCGTCACGGTTGTAGAGCTTGAAAACGATCCCTTTGAGGTTCAACAAAATGTTGACGACGTCTTCATGTACCCCTTCAATCGAGGAGTATTCATGCAACACACCAGCAATCGTGACTTCGGTCGGGGCGAACCCGGGCATGGACGACAGCAACACCCGGCGCAAGGCATTACCCAAGGTATGCCCATAACCTCGTTCGAAAGGCTCTAGTACAACTTTAGCCCTGTTGGTAGACAACTGCTCAACATTGATAGCCTTAGGTTTTAGTAAAATATTTTGCATGTACAAATCCTCTTGATACCCCCGGTGACCGGCACCGGTAAAGGCTTACGATGCAACAGACGAGCCATAAACCATCGGTTGCCAAAACATAGGCTGCTTACGCTTAACGTGAATACAGCTCAACAATCAGTGACTCATTCACGTCAGCCGCGAACTGGTCACGATCTGGTACTGATTTGAAAACACCTTCTGCTTTTTCAATGCTGACTTCAACCCAGGCCGGCATGCCAACTTGTTGCGCCAATTGCAAGGCTTCCACAATACGGGCTTGTTTGTTCGATTTTTCGCGAACAGCCACGACGTCACCCGCCTTGACCAGGTAAGAAGGAATATTGACCGACTTGCCATTGACCAGAATTGCTTTATGCGACACCAATTGACGGGATTCGGCACGGGTGGAACCGAAGCCCATCCGGTACACCACGTTGTCAAGACGCGTTTCAAGCAAAGCCAGCAAGTTGGCGCCGGTGTTGCCCTTGCGGCGGTCAGCTTCTTCAAAATAGCGACGGAATTGCTTCTCGAGCACGCCGTACATGCGTTTGACTTTTTGCTTTTCGCGCAACTGAATACCGAAGTCGGAGGTACGGGCACCCGAAGTGCGGCCGTGCTGACCTGGCTTGGAATCAAATTTGACCTTGTCACCAATCGAGCGGCGAGCGCTCTTCAGAAACAGGTCGGTGCCTTCACGGCGAGAGAGTTTGCCTTTGGGGCCTAAAAAACGTGCCACTTGAATTTCCTTTGTGATCATCTACCGCTTAAAAAAGCGGGAGCCAATGTGCGAACACATTGGCGGTGGGCTTGGTTTGAAAAATTAGATGCGACGACGCTTCTGTGGGCGGCAACCGTTGTGCGGAACCGGTGTCACATCGGCAATCATGTTGATTCGAATACCCAGGGCAGCCAGGGCACGAACCGAAGACTCACGACCAGGACCGGGGCCCTTGATCTCGACATCAAGATTCTTGATGCCTTGTTCAATAGCTGTACGGCCAGCCACTTCAGAAGCCACCTGAGCGGCAAACGGCGTGGATTTTCTGGAACCTTTAAAACCCTGACCACCAGAAGAAGCCCAGGCAAGGGAGTTCCCTTGACGGTCAGTAATGGTGATGATGGTGTTGTTAAAAGAAGCGTGCACGTGGGCAATGCCGTCAGCAACGTTCTTGCGAACTTTCTTGCGCACGCGCTGTGCAGCGTTATTGGATGGAGCTTTAGCCATAATGAACTTTCAGAGCCTGTTATTTCTTGAGAGAAGCCGCTGCTTTACGAGGACCTTTGCGCGTACGCGCATTGGTACGCGTGCGCTGACCACGCAAGGGCAGACCACGACGATGACGGAAGCCGCGGTAGCAACCGATGTCCATCAAACGCTTGATGTTCATGGTGGTTTCGCGACGCAAATCACCTTCAATGGTGAACTTGGCGACTTCGTCACGCACTTTTTCAAGCTCTGAATCTGTCAGATCCTTGATTTTTTTGGCGTAGTCAACACCACAAGATTCGCAAATCTTGCGGGCGCGACTGCGTCCAATGCCGAAAATGGCGGTTAAACCAATTTCAGAGTGCTTTTGTGGTGGAATATTGATACCAGCGATACGTGCCATTTTGATCCTCTATAACTCTTGCAATTAACCCTGACGCTGTTTGTGGCGCGGATCTGTACAGATCACACGAACCACACCCTTACGCCGAATAATCTTGCAGTTGCGGCAAATTTTCTTGACCGAAGCCGAAACTTTCATTGCATTCTCCTAAACAATTCGTAAACAGTTGAAACTACTTGGCACGAAACACAATACGTGCCCGGCTCAAATCGTACGGTGTAAGCTCTACGGTCACTTTGTCGCCTGGCAAGATGCGGATGTAATGCATGCGCATTTTTCCGGAAATATGCCCCAGGACAATGTGACCATTTTCAAGTTTGACCCTGAAAGTTGCATTGGGAAGATTTTCTACAATCTCACCCTGCATTTGAATGACGTCATCTTTTGCCATATATTTAATCTCAGGAAGCCTTGAAGTTGGCTTTTTTCAGCAGAGATTCATATTGCTGCGACATCAAATAATTTTGTACCTGGGCCATGAAGTCCATGGTCACCACAACAATAATCAGCAATGAAGTACCCCCAAAGTAAAACGGTACGTTGTACTTGAGAATCAGGAATTCCGGCAACAAACACACCAAGGTAATGTAGATCGCACCAACAAGCGTCAACCGAAGCAGTATCTTGTCGATGTACTTGGCGGTATGGTCACCCGGACGGATACCCGGCACAAAAGCACCACTCTTCTTCAAATTGTCTGCAGTTTCGCGGCTGTTGAACACAAGCGCCGTGTAAAAGAAACAAAAGAAGATAATGGCAGCCGCATACAACATGACATAAATTGGCTGACCCGGCGTCAGAGAGCCTGCAATATCCTTCAACCAACGCATCGAATCACCTGCACTGAACCAGCCAACTACCGTAGCGGGTAACAGAATGATCGACGAAGCAAAGATCGGAGGAATCACGCCTGCCATGTTCAGCTTGAGCGGCAAATGCGAGGACTGACCACCGTAGACCTTGTTACCCACCTGTCGACGTGCATAGTTCACCAGAATCTTGCGTTGACCACGCTCGACAAACACAACAAAGTAGGTCACCAGTCCGACCAGAACCACAATCAGCAAGGAAACAATGATACTCATGGCACCGGTGCGAACCAGTTCCAACAATCCGCCAACCGCATTGGGCAACCCAGCAGCAATACCAGCAAAAATCAAAATGGAGATCCCATTACCAAGCCCACGCTCGGTGATTTGTTCACCCAACCACATCAAGAACAAGGTACCCGCAGTGAGGGTAATGACAGCCGTCATGCGAAAGGCAAAACCTGGCTCGATGACCAAGCCTGCCGAGCTTTCGAGTGCCACAGCGATACCCAAAGACTGGAACAAGGCCAGACCCAAGGTGCCGTAGCGGGTGTACTGGGTAATTTTGCGACGACCCGCTTCACCTTCTTTTTTCAATTGCTCAAACGCTGGCAAAACATAGCCCAGCAATTGCATGATGATCGATGCCGAGATGTACGGCATGATGCCGAGCGCAAAAATCGTGAACCTGGACAGAGCGCCACCCGAGAACATGTTGAACATGCCAAGGATACCGCCCTGCTGACCTTTGAAAAATTGCTGCAACTGAACCGGATCGATGCCAGGCACCGGAATGTGTGCGCCCACACGGTAAACCACGAGAGCGAGCAACAAAAACACCAGACGACGACGCAAATCGCCATATTTGTCTGTTTTTGCCGAGAGAGCCGTACTGGTAGCCACTTACACCAATCCTGATTCTGTATTAAGCGACACTGCCGCCGGCAGCTTCAATCGCAAGTTTGGCGGCTGCCGTGGCGCCGACGCCATTGAGCTTGAAGGCCTTGGTGACTTCACCGGTTTTGATGATTTTGACCACCTTGGCCAACTCACCAACCAGACCCGCCTGCTTGAGCACGAGCACATCGATATCTGCCACGTCGAGCAAATTCAAAGCAGACAAGGTCACTTCAGCATTGAACTTCAGCAACGCAGACTTGAAGCCGCGCTTCGGAAGACGACGCTGCATGGGCATTTGACCGCCTTCAAAGCCAACCTTGTGGTAACCACCGGCACGGGACTTTTGACCTTTGTGACCACGGCCAGCCGTTTTGCCAAGACCCGAGCCAATGCCGCGACCGACACGGCGTTTGTAATGTTTTGCGCCGTCAGCCGGCTTGATGCCATTGAGTTCCATCATTTACCTCTTACAGCACTTTGACCAAGTAGCTGATTTTGTTGATCATGCCGCGAACTTCGGGCGTATCCACCAGCTCGCTGGTGCTGCGAATTTTGCGCAGACCCAAACCACGAACCGTTGCACGGTGTGACTCTGCGCAACCAATCGGGCTACGCACCAGTTGAACGGTTACTTTTTTTTGCGTTGTCATTTTTAAAAACTCCAATCAAGCAAAAATTTCTTCGATCGTCTTGCCGCGCTTGGCCGCAACGATGGAAGGCGTAGTGGCATGCGACAGCGCGTCCAACGTGGCGCGAACCATGTTGTACGGATTCGAGGAACCATGGCTCTTGGCCACGATGTCCGTGATGCCAATGACCTCAAACACCGCGCGCATCGGGCCACCGGCAATAATGCCTGTACCCTTGGGCGCCGGCGCCATCATGACGGATGCGGCACCATGGTGACCCATCACCTTGTGGTGAATGGAACCATTTTTGAGCGACACCTTGGTCATGTTGCGACGTGCTTCTTCCATGGCTTTTTGCACGGCAGCAGGAACTTCTTTCGACTTCCCCTTGCCCATGCCGACGGTGCCATCACCATCGCCCACCACGGTCAGTGCGGCGAAACCCAGAATACGACCCCCCTTGACCACTTTCGTGACCCGGTTGATCGCGATCATCTTTTCGCGCAGACCATCCTCAGGCCCTTCAGCCTTACCTTGCATTTTTGCTTGTACTTTAGCCATCTTAATTTCCGATCTGCTTAGAACTGCAAGCCAGCTTCGCGTGCCGCATCAGCCAACGCTTTGACGCGGCCATGGTACGCAAATCCTGCACGATCAAACGCTACTTTTTCAACACCCACAGCTTTTGCCTTTTCAGCCAAACGCTTACCAATGACCTGGGCAGCGGCAACGTTGCCACCTTTACCAGATCCACCCAATGACTGTCGCACTTCGGCTTCGGCCGTCGATGCGGTGGCCAAAACTTTGCCGCCATCGCCAGAAATGACACTGGCGTAAATGTGCAGGTTGGTGCGATTCACCGTCAAACGGGCAACGCCTTGGTGGGCGATGCGAATCCGCGTTTGACGGGCTCTGCGAAGACGCTGCTCTTTTTTGCTCAACATGTTGCAGATCCTTATTTCTTCTTGGTTTCTTTGATGGCGACTTTTTCGTCCGCATACCGAATGCCCTTGCCTTTGTAGGGCTCAGGCGGACGGACCGCACGAATTTCAGCAGCAATCTGACCAACGCGCTGACGGTCAGCGCCTTTGATCACGACTTCTGTCGGGGTGGGGGTTGCGACCGCGATGCCAGCAGGCATGTCAATATTGACCGGGTGAGAGTACCCCACCGTCAGATTGAGCTTGCTACCCGTGGCTTGCGCCTTGTAACCCACACCAATCAGGGTCAATTTTTTCTCAAAGCCCTTGCTGACACCGACCACCATGTTGTTTACCAACTGGCGCATGGTACCGGCCATCGCATTCGCTTCACGCGTCTCATTGGCAGCCGAGAAGTTCAGCTTGCCAGCATCGCTGGAAATTCTGACCAACAAGTTTTGCGTCAAGGTCAGCAAACCGCCGGCACCCTTGACACTGACACTGTGATCACCAACCGTCACATCAACCCCAGCAGGGATGGTCACGGGCATTTTTGCTATACGGGACATCTTGTATTTCCTCTCAATGTCACGCTTTAGGCGACGTAGCAAAGCACTTCACCACCGACACCGGTAGCGCGCGCCTTGCGGTCGGTCATGACACCCTTGGGCGTGGTGACAATTGCCACACCCATGCCGTTTTGAACTTGCGGAATGGCATCGCTGCCACGGTAAACACGCAGACCAGGACGACTGACGCGCTCGATGCGCTCGATCACCGGACGACCAGCGTAGTACTTCAAGGCGATTTCCAGCTCGGGCTTGCCATCAGCTGGATTGATCTTGAATCCATCAATGTAACCCTCGTCCATCAGGACTTGGGCAATCGCGACCTTCACTTTGGAAGAAGGCACACGAACAGAAGTTTTTGCAACCATTTGCGCATTGCGAATGCGGGTCAACAGGTCGGCGATCGGATCACTCATACTCATATTTATTTCTCCTGCCGATTACCAACTGGCCTTGACGATGCCGGGGATTTCACCAGCAAAAGCCATTTCGCGAATCTTTGCACGTGCCAGGCCAAACTGCTGGAACGTACCGCGGGGGCGTCCAGTGATGGCGCAGCGGTTACGCTGACGAGTCGGGTTTGCATTGCGGGGCAAGGCCTGCAGACCCAGGCGGGCCGCAGCGCGCTCTTCGTCCGTGCGCTTTGCATCCGTTGAGATCGCCTTCAATTCCGCATGTTTCTTTGCGTACTTGGCAACCAGTTTGTCTCTTTTGAGCTCGCGCTCGATTAAAGCCATCTTAGCCACAGATCACCTCAGTTCTTGAAGGGGAAACGGAAACCAGCGAGGAGTGCCTTGCACTCATCATCGGACTTGGCCGTTGTCGTGATACTGATATTGAGACCGCGCAAGGCATCCACCTTGTCATACTCAATTTCAGGGAAAATGATTTGCTCTTTCACGCCGATGTTGTAGTTACCACGGCCGTCAAATGAACGACCAGAGATACCACGGAAGTCACGCACACGCGGCAAAGCCACGGTGACAAAGCGATCCAGAAACTCGTACATTTGCGCGCCGCGCAAGGTCACCATGCAGCCAATGGCCTGATTCTCACGAATCTTGAAACCGGCGATCGCCTTTTTGGACATCGTCACCACAGGCTTCTGACCTGCGATTTTTGACATGTCACCCACAGCGTGGTCCATGACCTTCTTGTCAGCGACTGCTTCGCTCACACCCATATTGAGCGTGATCTTGGTCAGACGAGGAACCTCCATTGGCGACTTGTAGCCAAACTTGGCCATCAACTCGGGAGCCAATTTTTCACGGTAAAGTTGTTGCAAACGAGCCATGTTCATGCCACCTTGATTTCTTCGCCGCTGGACTTGTAAACGCGAACGCGCTTGCCGTCAGCCTGCAGTTTGATACCGACGCGGTCAGCCTTGCCACTTGCTGCATTGAAAATTGCAACATTGGACTGGTGAATCGCCATGGTTTTTTCAACAATGCCACCCGCCTCACCCTTCATCGGGTTCGGCTTGGTGTGCTTCTTGACGATATTCACACCCTCGACCACGAGATGCGAATCATCCTTGCGCGATGTGACCTTGCCACGCTTGCCTTTATCGCGCCCGGTGAGCACGATGACATCGTCGCCTTTGCGAATCTTGTTCATGTGATGTCCTTACAAAACTTCAGGTGCCAGAGACACGATCTTCATGAACTTTTCAGTGCGCAACTCGCGCGTCACCGGCCCAAAGATACGCGTGCCAATAGGCTCGAGCTTGGCATTGAGCAACACTGCTGCATTGCCATCAAATTTGACCAAGGAGCCGTCGCTGCGACGGATACCCTTGGCCGTGCGCACCACCACAGCACTGTAGACATCGCCTTTTTTGACGCGACCACGGGGTGCAGCTTCTTTGATGCTCACTTTAATAATGTCGCCCACGCTGGCGTAGCGACGCTTGGACCCGCCCAGCACCTTGATGCACAGAACGGACTTGGCGCCGGTGTTGTCGGCGACTTCGAGTCGAGATTCGGTTTGGATCATTTGTTTAATTCCCAACTTGCACTGAAAAACCGGCTCGCACAACGCTCACCCTTACTTCAGTCAGTCTTGGGCCCGTTACACGCAACATGAACCACTCATGTCGTTAGCTTTGGGCAGACGCTTCGCCTTTAACGCGAAGCCTCGTATTATGCAGCAAAAACCCAGGTCGATCAACTGTTTTATTGGCCCTTGCGCAAATAATGTCGGCATGGGTCCACGAATTCCTCTTGCGCCGGGTAGTTCGGCGCTGCTGCAAGCCATGAGCCGCTCCGAGCCCGCCATGGCATCCACCCGGGCGCAAAGCGGATGGCCCGATGGGAACATGCGGTATGACAAATCGTACTGCCGCCCGCGCAATGAACGCCAGCGGCCATCCCATTTGATTAGACTCAAGCTTTT
>JALNWC010000063.1 GCA_023231075.1 Rhodoferax sp. | reverse complement strand
TCGTCGGTCACGCTGATGTGGGCGCTTAAGGATTTGGCCTCGAACCAGGTTTTGAGTTCGCCGTGCAACACGATATGCGGCTGACCGCTGGCCAGCTTGCCCACTTCACAGAGGCGCCAGGTCATGGGCATGCGCATGCCCAGTCCGATGGCTTTGCTGAAGGCCTCCTTGGCGCTGAAACGGGTGGCCAGGTAGCGCACACCGCGCTCGGGCCAGCGCTGGCTGCGCGCGCGCCAGGTGGACAGCTCACCCGCACTGAGAATTTTCTGCGCAAAGCGTTCCCCGTGGCGATCCAGGCTGGCCTGGATGCGGCGCACGTCGCAGATGTCGGTGCCAATGCCGTAGATCATGCGGCTTCACGAATGCAGCGCAGGTAGTCCTTGACGGTGGCGCTGTAGCCCAGCTCCAGCGCATCGGCGATCAGCGCGTGACCAATGGACACCTCGCTCACTCCCGGCACCTGGGCGATGAAGGCGGTGAGGTTGTCACGGTTCAGGTCGTGGCCGGCGTTCACTTCCAGCCCCGCGTCCAGCGCCGCCTGGGCGGCTTGGGCGAAGCGTGCCAGTTGCGCCGCCTGATCGGGCGTGCCCCAGGCGGCGGCATAGGGCTCGGTGTAGAGCTCGACCCGATCGGCACCCACGGCCTTGGCAGCCGCCATGGCGTTTGCGTCGGCGTCCATGAACAGGCTCACGCGCAGGCCCCAGCCGTGGGCCTGGTCGATCAGCGGCTTCAACACCGGCGCATCGGCCGGGAAGGTCCAGCCATGGTCGCTGGTGAACTGGCCTTGCGCGTCGGGCACAAAGGTGACCTGGTGCACCGGCAGCTGCTGCGCCACCAATTGGCCCACCACGTCCATCAGGTTGTGCAGCGGATTGCCTTCGATGTTGTATTCACGGTCGGGCCAGTCCTTGAGCAAGGTGGCCAACTCGGGCACGTCGCTGGCCCGAATGTGGCGCTCGTCGGGGCGCGGGTGCACGGTGATGCCCTGGGCACCGGCCTGCAGGCACAGCGTGGCCGCGCGCGTGACGCTGGGAATCCCCAAATGCCGGGTGTTGCGCACCAGCGCCACCTTGTTGAGGTTGACGGACAAAGAAGTAGTTTTCATAAGCTTTGCAGATCGATCATCATTTGCCGGGTGCGAAGACTGGGCACCCCGCAATGGTAATTGAGCAGCGTGCGCAATTGGGGCTTGAGCGCGCTGGCCACCTCGGCGCAGGCGCGCAACACAGTGGTCAGGGGCACGCGCTCACCCAGCACTTGCTGCAGCGCCGTCCACTGGGCGCCGCTCAGGCTGCTACGGTCGTTGGCGTTGGCCTGACGCAAACCGCCTTCGGGCACCAGGCTGTAATGTTCATCAGGATGCAGCGCCAACAGCGTCATGGTCTGGGCATCCAACAGCGGCAGCAGGCCAATTTCGCGCAGCAGCAGCAATTCAAAGGCGCGCAGGGCCGCTTCCAGCACCTCGCCGTGTTCGCTGGCAATGATCTGCACGACCCCGGCATAGACGTCAAACAGCACCGGGTGCGGGTCTTCGCGCGCCAGCAGCAGCAGCAGCAGTTCATTGAGGTAGTAGCCCGACATCAGCGCGTCGCCGGTGGGCATGACATGACCGCCCTGCCACTCGGCGGCTTTCAGGGTTTTGATTTCGGCATCGCCGCCAAAAGCCAGGTGCAGCGGCTGCAGCGGCAGCAAAATGGGACGAAAGCTGGAACTGGGCCGCTTCACGCCCTTGGCCACCAGCGCCATGCGGCCGTGGTGACGGGTAAAGACCTCCAGAATCAGGCTGGTCTCGCTCCAGTCGTAGCGGTGCAGCACAAAGGCCGGTTCGTCAGAAATGCGCTTGGTGGCCATTAACAGGAATTCATCATCATTGGGCTTTTGCGGAACCGGTTGAATCAAGCTCTGATTGCGGTCAACCGGTTCTTCAGCAGACTGTCAATCAAGGTGAAATCAGCGGTGCGCGGCACCCGGGCGGTTCCGTTGAAACGGCAAGTTGGAAGCGCTTGCTTCAAGACGTTCAGCAAGCCAAATCTTGATCACCGACTGCCTTGTTACCCCGAGTTTGCTGGCTTCTTTATCCAAAGAGTCAATCATCCAGGTTGGAAAATCAACATTGACGCGTTTCTGCTCCTGGAGCACACGCTTTGCTTTGGACAAGTCCAAGGAAGCGGTCAGGTCGATATTTTCGTCAAACTGTTGCTCGAACTTTTTAGCTTTCATACAGTGCCACCTCTTCTGTGCGTGCGCGACGGACGGATATCAATCGAATATTGGCGCCCCGATAGGTCATGACGGCTGACCAATGCTTCCCGTCAATCAGCCCGATCACGAGAAACCGTGGTTCATCCTCGGTTTTTGCCGGAATCTCAAGCAACATCGGGTCATTCCAGAGACTCTGGGCCTCAGCGAAATCGAGGCCATGCTTGATGCGATTGGATTCGCTCTTTGCAACGTCAAATTCAAAGGAATTCATGGTATAAAAATTATACCTTTAGTGAACAAAAGGGTTACGACGCAAACGCCCAGTTTCCAACCATGAGCCCCGGATTGGAGTTTGGGCGGTCTGGTTTAGACACATGGCCGCCGGTCACGACAGGCAGCTTACGGGCTGCACAATTCATTGCCCGTCAGAAGTCGTTCGTGGCGGACTTCAACGTGCCCAAAGCGGTCGGCCGCCGTTTGCGCAAGCGGACAGTGAAACATCGGGCTGCGGCAACTGCCGAACTGAACTGAATGGTTGAAGCGAGCCCTCACGCGGGCGCGACCGACATGCGGGGACCCGCGAATCGCGAAATGTCCAGTATGTACGACAATACAAAATTACTCTCCAACCTAGACTTGGCCCGCCAACTCCAATCATCACCCAAGCCCGTTGCCGCAACCGGTAAGCGGCTGTCCAACCCTGCCTCGACGGGCGGCGCGGGGGTTACGTACGAACAGCGGGTGCAGGCCGTATACGTGTTGGCCATGCTTTCTGGCGGCGCCGTCGAACTTGCACGGCATGAGCGAGTCATTGAGCTCCGGTTTCAAGCCGGTATTCATGGCTACAAGACCGACGACTTGGTGTGCACGCTGCAGGACGATACCGGAGCCTCGCGACGGGCACTGCTCCAGGTCAAGCGTGACGTCAGGGCAGTTGCATCCGATGCCAACTTCGTTGACGCGCTGATTGCGGCGTGGCTGGATTTCCAGAACCCAGCCTGCTTAACCCGAGACCGAGACCGTGTCTACTTGGTCTATGAGACCAGCGGCGGAAGCTCGCTGGAGGCCCTCGGACATTTGATGGGGTTTGCACGCGGGTCAACCAGCTCGGCAGATTTCCTGCTCAAGGCACAGGCAGAATCGTTCAGCAACGGGGTTAATCGCGTGACCTTGCAGGTCGTACGTGAGAACCTCGACACCGCAGCCGCACGCGCGATCAGCAGCGAAGAATTATGGCAGTTCTTGGCACACTGGAGGCTGTTGCAGCACACCTTGCAAGCGGGCAATACAGCGGAAGCGACCCAATGGGTAAACTCCATCCAGTTGATCCTCGGCCCTAGTCTCGCGCCAGACCCTTGGGGCATCTGGTCGCAAATTGTCAGTGCCAGCGCCCAGTTCAACGCAAGTGCGGCCACAGTTACGTCCGCCGGCTTGGGCGATTACCTGTCGGCGAGCGTGTTAAAGGGTTTTGCGTCTCATCGGGCAAGCGGCGCGGCTGTAACGACAGAAATCCATGCTCGCAGCGCCTTGACTGGGACGGCACCCACGCAGCTTGACCCGGTTACGCCTTATCTGCGCTCAGTCCCATCAGCAGATGAGACTGCTCCCACAACAACGCTGGGCCTTCCATCTGCACTGCCTGCATCAGTCAACAAGCTTGTCACCAGGCAACTCGATGGCATTAACGAGCGCGTCAAGACAGGACGGTATCGGGACGCGCTTGCGGAGCTGACGGCGAATGCCGACATGGCTCTGTTCGATGACCACCAGCGTGCCCGTTGGTACTTGATGCGCGGCGCCTGCCATTGGTCAGAGGGGCACATGCCAGAGGCTGCTGCCGACTTTCTGCGTGCCGCCGAACTGTTTCCTGACGAAGACAAGATGGCTGCCGGTAAGGTCCGCGGCCTTGCACTCAAGAACGACTTCGCTGCCGCCCTGGAGGCGGCCAACGCTGCCACTGAACGCTTCCCTGAGTCTGCCTACGTCTGGGCAGCCTGGGGCCTTGCAAAAGTCTTAGCCGGGCAACCGATTGCCCTGGACGACTTCCCGATTTCTAGACGAGACGTCGCGGACGTGCTGCAGTTGGTGGCGTGGAGCAAGCAGGAACAGAAGGACTGGCCCGCTGCCATCGAAGCCGCACTGAGGGCTGTAGCGACGAAGGACAGTGCCTTCCCCGCTCGGAATACCGCGTTGGCAGTCGTTCTCGAGGCGGTGACCGACAATCCTGTTGCCTCAACGTTCCGACTACTTGATGACGCTGCAAAGCAGGCATTGCGAACCGTGGTGGCCGCGTTTGAGCCGCGTGCCGAGCGGCTCTGGTCGCTGCAATCCCCAGACGCCCAATCCCGCGCTGCAACACATCTGGGCATCGCTTACGCGCTGCTCGACGATCACGTGACGGCGCTTGACGTCGTGCGAGAGGCGAAGACTCACGGAGCCTCAACGCCCAGCTTGTTTCGCGTTGAGCTGGAGACCCTGGCAGAGACGCGGCCGTTCGAGGAATTCCGCGCTCGTGCCAAGGAAGCTGTTGGCCAACTGGCCGAAGACGGGTTGGTGACACTGGCGCAGGCGGCTTCCAACAACAAAGATTTGGACTTGGTCGAGTCCGCGGTAGAGGCATCGAAGGCACTGCCCGCGCTTTCGGCCCAGGCGGCTGATGCACTGCAGGGCATCCGCTGGACTGCCATCTGGAACTCGGGCCGGCGTGAGGAAGCACTGGCGGCGGTCGAAGCAGCCGTCATCGATGACAGCGAAAGTCTTCCCTTGGTCGTGGCAGGGACGCGGCTGCTGCTGAAGTCCGCCCAACCCAAGAGACTGAACAAGCTGCTTCGCAAGGCGGAGCAGCTCGCGAACGCCAGCGGAAAACCGGACAAACGCATGCTAGTGGCTGACTTGCTGCTTGATGCGAAGCGCTTTGGCCAGGCAGCAGCGCAGCTCAAGCGCCTGCTGCCACGGGGACAGCACAGCGAGATGCACAACCGGTGGCTGTGGGCTCTTATCCGGGCTGGCAACTGGCGTGCAGCGAAGGACTTGCTCGACAGCTTCCCACCCCAATGGATCCACGACGAGAGCGCGCGCGCACTCGCGATGGAACTGGGCAATAGCGCAGGCGATGTTCAACTGCTGCGCAAGGTGGCCGACGTCGAGTTCGAACGCTCACCTACCCAAGCAGCCAGCTGGATCTTCCGCCACACCCTGGACCTGCAGACGTTGTCATTCGTCCAGCTGCGCGACCGACTAACGACGGCGCCGCTCACGTTGAAGGGTTCTATCCGGGAACTGACCCAGCTTGCCGCCGAAGAACTGCGCCTGGGCTTGGATGGCCAGGGCATGCGCCGCCTCTATCGGATGCGGCGACTCAACACTGCCGCCATCGAGTCGGCATCGGCCGTGTTCATGGCGTTCACAACCGCGCAAGAGCAGTTGCCTGAAATGGAAGATAACCTTCCGGCGGTGCGAGCAGGGAGCAACGTCACATTCATTGATGCTGACGGTGCCCGAGTGCACATCACCATCGACCCGTTGGAAGTAGGCGAACTTCCCGCCACCAACGAATTTAAGTCCTATGCGGCGCCAGAAGTTGCTCGATTGCTCGGCAAGGCGCTAGGCGATGAAGTCGTGGTTGAGCAATCGTTCGGCGGGTCTCGTACGTATCGCGTGGAGACAATCAAGTCTGCCTACCGTCGGCTGATCGAGTTGGCGATGGAGGATATGCAGAGGTCGATGACCCCGATTCCGCACGTCTCGTTGATGCAGATGCGTCACGGGCCGGACGGTGCCGACTTTAGTGAGATGCTTGAGCAGCTCAAGCGACAGTCGGCGCACGCGCGGCAGGTGTTCGATGCTTATCAAAAAGGGGGCATCACGCTGGGCGTTCTAGCGATGATGCTTGGCCGCAACACGATCGAGCTTGTGCGTGGCTGGGGCACGGCAGGCCTGGGCCAGAAGTTGCAGGTCTGCATCGGCACGTCTGAAGAGCGCGTCCACGCACTGCGGCTGCTCGCCGACAAGGACGCGGCGTATGTCGTGGATTCAGCAACCCTGGCTGAGATGGTGCTGCTGGACGTCGGCCGGGCTCTTGCTGTTCTGCCGAAGCTGTACGTCAGCGCTGAAACGCAAGCAGCTGTGCGGCGAACGCTCGAGATGTCCAAGCGCAACCGGTCTTCGGGGCAGACGTACGAGCGCGACGGGAAGCTTGGCTTTGTTGAGTTAACCGAGGAGCAGCACGCCAAAAACACCGCGCAACTACAGAGACTCGCCGACCTTATAGATGAGCACTGCGAGGTGACGCCCGTGTACGGACCGGAAGCCATTCCGGCAGAAATCGCCAAGCTGCTTAAGGTGCTTCCAGACGAGGACCGACAGGTGCTGTTGTTGGCCGCAGAGAAGGGCCTACGCCTCTTCAGCCTCGACTTCCGTCTGAGGAGCATTGCGGCGTTGATCTGCATCCAAGGGGTGTGGCCGCAGCCGGTGCTGATGTACGCGACTGACGAAGGAGTTGTATCCGGCGTTGAGTACACGCGGGCCGCTGCAAACATGTTCGTTGGTAGCAGAGGCTTCATCTCGATTGGTGCCAATGAACTGGCTTTCATCTGCCACCAAGGCACGCCTTGGCTGCGCTTCGGGCTGGCGAAGTTCATGGAGCACCTGCGGGATCCGGAGGCTGACTACAAGAGCGCGGTGGCCATCTCCCGTGACTTCGTTGAATTGTTGATGTTCAGCACTTGCGCCTATATGGGCGCGGTAGCCGAATTGCTGAAGCACATGGTTGAGTCTCTGATGAGGCATCCTGCCAGCGGCGGCAACTTGCCCAAGACGTTGGTCGACTACTTCAAGAAGGTCTTCGTGGGGGAGTTCAGCAACTACCCTCATCCGCTAGTGGCGGAAACCGGCCGCGCACAGGATGCGGCTAACCGCAGATACTTTGCCGATGCGATAAGGGAAGGCGTAACGTGGGCAGCCGGGTCTGAAGAGAAGCGACCGATTCGAGTTGATGTCCTTATGTGCGGCGTCACCCCGTGGCTGGTTTTGGCTCACGACAAAGAAGACGCGCCGGTTCCGGATGGCCTGAAACTTCCCAGCGAGGGGGCACTGGGGGATCCTGAGGAGTCAGTGACTGCAGTTCCCCAAACGGTCTATCTGGCGAATGAAGCTGCAATCCTGACAGCCAAGCCCGGGCCATCGGCTTGAGATGCCGCGGTTAACAACCCGATCCCTCAAGTTCCTCAATACGACACATCTTCTCAGTGGCTCTTGGCAGTACAGGATCTAAACATGGCGGGCAGTGAGTCCCCGCGCAACTCGCTCGCGATGCAGCAGCTACTGGCAGGTTGCGACGTCCGCGCTGCGAAGGAACCGTAAAACCATGCCGACGTGAATATCTCAGCAGTTGGCCTGCCGACTGACCGTTATCGGTCCAACCTGCCAAGGCCCGCTTCTGGTCGAGTCCGGGTGCCCATTTTGGCGAAAGGTTCGCCACATAATTGCCTGTCGATCTCTGGGTGGCAACGGCCGCTTTGGAGCGGGCAGATCGCAAATTTCTAAGACCGCTCCCGCTGCAACAAAGTCATCCGCGCTGCCGCTTGAATTTGCATTTTCTGATCTCCCCTCGTTCGAGTTCAACCCGCGCTCGCCAGCAGGGGATGGGTTGGGGTGGCGGCCGATTTCTGGGCCTTTGACAGTATGAGGCTGCCGCCCCAACCCATTCCCTGCCACCCCAAACCTGAGAATGGTGAAAGCGTCGGCTCAGCGCTTACTCGTAACCAAACGAGCGCACGCGCGCTTCGTCATCGGCCCAGCCGGAGCGCACCTTGACCCACATCTCGATGAAGACCTTGCAGTCGAACAGCTTCTCAAGCTCGACGCGGGTTTCCATGCCGATGCGCTTGATGCGCTCGCCCTTGTCGCCGATCACCATGGCCTTGTGGCCGTCGCGCTCGACCACGATGGTGGCGGCGATGCGCAGCAGGCGCTTTTGGCCTTTTTTCTGGGGCGGCTCTTCTTCAAACTTGTCGATGATGACGGTCGAGGTGTAGGGCAGCTCATCGCCGGTCAGGCGAAACAGCTTTTCACGCACCATCTCGGCCGCCATGAAGCGCTCGCTGCGGTCGGTGAGTTCATCGGCGGCGTACCACCAGGCCTGTTCAGGCAGGTATTTTTCGCAAATACCCAGCAAACGCTCGACATCCTTGGCGCTCTTGGCCGACATCGGCACAAACTCGGCAAAGGCGTGTTTTTCCTGCATAGTTTGCAGCCAGGGCGCAATGTCGCCACGGCGGTGCACGTTGTCGAGCTTGTTGGCAATCAGCAGCGTCGGGATTTTTTTGTCGAGCAGCGCCAGCACGCGGGCGTCGGCGGGGGTGAAGCTGCCGGCTTCCACCACAAACAGGATCAGGTCCACATCGGCCACCGCGCCCACCACGGTTTTGTTGAGCGACTTGTTCAGCGCATTGCCGTGCAGGGTCTGGAAACCGGGGGTGTCGACAAACACAAACTGGGTCGCGCCCAGGGTGTGCATGCCGGTGATGCGGTGGCGCGTGGTTTGCGCCTTGCGCGAAGTGATGCTGATTTTTTGCCCCACCAGCGCGTTGAGCAGGGTGGATTTGCCCACATTGGGTTTGCCGACGATGGCGATCAGGCCGCAACGCTGACCGGCGACCGGCGCCTCGGTGGCACCCGCGGGGCGCATGTCGCGGCGCATGCCTGCCAACAGGTCTTCCAGGTTGTCCTGTATTTCAACCGCAGGCGTTTCGGCAACTGTTTTCTTGGGGGTCGTCATGAGTTCACCGTCGCTTTCAAAATTTGCAACATCGCCGTCGCGGCCGCCTGTTCGGCCGCTCGACGCGAACCGCCGATGCCGCGCTCGGCGCGGTTGAGTTCGGGAATTTCACATTCCACATCAAAGCTTTGCTTGTGCGCCGCACCCAAGGTGGCCACCACCCGGTAACTGGGCAGCTTCATGCGGCGCCCCTGCAGCCATTCCTGCAATTCGGTTTTGGGGTCCTTGCCAATGGCCTCCATCTCGGGGTTGATCTGCACCGCCTGGTAGAGCCGCTGCACCAGCGCTTGCGCGGCGGCAAAACCGGCATCCAGGTAGACCGCGCCAATCACCGCCTCCAGCGCATCGGCCAGAATGGACGGCCGCTTCTGGCCGCCCGAGCGCAGTTCGCCCTCGCCCAGCAGCATCACCTCCGGCAAGCCCAGCGACACAGCGAGTTGATGCAAGGTGTCCTGCTTGACCAGGTTGGCCCGCACTCTGGACAAATCACCTTCTGGCAGGTTTTGCAAACGCCGGTACAGCATGTCGGCGACCACCACGCCCAGCACCGAGTCGCCCAAAAACTCCAGGCGCTCGTTGTGATCCGATGAAAAACTGCGGTGCGTGAGCGCCCGCTTCAGCAGACCGGCGTCGGCAAACTGATGCTGCAAACGCTGTTGCAGCGCAATCAGGACTGCACTCAAACCATCACCTGAGGCTTCAATTCGATTTCCCACTGTACTTGAGGGTCAGGAAAGCCGGGCCTGTCAGATGGATTTCGCGCTG
>JALNWC010000062.1 GCA_023231075.1 Rhodoferax sp. | reverse complement strand
GATCTGCCTCGGGTTGTCCCGCTCCACGCCCTTGTGCGTAGCCCCGATCTCGGTAAACCTCTAACTCGATTTGCGTGAACTCGAAGGCGCGGATGATTTGTTCGAGCTTGGGGGTCAGGCCCGCATAGTCTTGCTCCACCAGACCGATGAGTTCACCTTGCAAGGCGGAAAATCTTTGGACAGTTACGGGACTCAGAGTAGTATTCATGGTATTATTCACAGGAGAGCATCAAGTTCATGATTCAATACCCTGATCTTCCAGCCTTTTGGGCGATGCCCGCATCTTTTTTTGCCTCAAACAGCGGTTAATTCGACTTGTTTAGCGAATTCTGCAAGTCCATCATAAGAGAAGAAGATCGCAATTGAATCGAATGCCGCATCTGCAATTCACTTTGTTGCCAACCCAGACGAAAAACACGCTGCCCCTGCGTCGCGCGGATTTCGTCACATTGGCCGATGCGCTGGATTATGCTTCCCAGGGGGAAACCGGCGCGAACTTCTACACCGCCAAGGGCAAGCTCGGCGTGGTGCTGCCCTACCGAACGCTCCGCGAGCAAGCCCTGGCTCTGGCTCGCCGCTTGACAGGTTTCGGCCTTGAGCGGGGCGCACGGGTCGCCGTGGTGGCGGAAACCAATCCGGACTTTCTGCGTTTCTTTTTTGCCTGCCAATATGCCGGGTTGGTGCCTGTGGCGCTGCCGTCCCTGGTCAATCTCGGAGGCCACGCGGCCTACGTGGGCCGGTTGCGCAGCCTGTTGCGGGGTTGCGGGGCTTCCGTAGCGATGGCGTCGAGCCAATTCATGGGCTTCCTGCGCGAGGCGGCCGAAGGCATCGGCCTGGCCTTCCAGGGAACGCCAGCCGAGTTCGACGAGTTGCCGGAACAAAACGTCGCGCTGCGACGCAGCGGCCCCGCCGAAACAGCCTACCTGCAATACACGTCGGGAAGCACCAGCTTTCCGCGCGGCGTGACGATTACGCAGGAAGCATTGCTCAGCAACCTGACCGGAGTGGTCAACCATGGCCTCGACGTCCAGCCGGATGATCGCTGCGTATCGTGGCTGCCGTTCTACCATGACATGGGGCTCGTCGGCTTCATGCTGGCCCCCATGGTCTCGCAACGCTCGATCGACTATCTCGACACGCGTGACTTCGCCATGCGCCCGCGGCGCTGGCTGGAATTGATGACCAGCACGCGGGCGACCATCTCGTTCAGCCCGCCGTTCGGCTACGAACTATGCGCGCGCCGGATTCGTCCCGAGGATGTCGCGCAGTACGACCTGAGTGCCTGGCGCATCGCAGGCATCGGCGCCGAGCCGATTAGCGCGGAGATCACTGATCGCTTTGCCAAGCTGCTGGCGCCGGCGGGTTTCGATCCCCGCGCCTTCGTACCGTCCTACGGCATGGCGGAAAGTTCGCTGGCAATCAGTTTTTCGCCGCTGCGGCAGGGCGTTGTCGTCGACTGGATCGATGCCGATCACCTCGCGGAGCACTTGCGCGTGAATCCGGCCCGCACCGAGACGGGCCGCGTTAAAGGTTTCGTCCGGTGCGGTGCGCCGTTGCCGGGGCATGAGGTGGCCATTTGCGACGACCATGGGAACACGTTGCCCGCTCTTCATGTCGGCCGGATCAAGGTGCGCGGGCCGAGCCTCATGTCAGGTTATTTTGGGCAGCCGGAGCAAACACGACAGGCGCTCTCGCCGGAAGGCTGGCTGGATACGGGAGACATCGGATACCTGGTCGACGGCAGCATAGTCGTCACCGGCCGACACAAGGACATGATCATCATCAACGGCCGCAATATCTGGCCGCAGGACATCGAGCACATCGTGGGCCGGCAGCCCGAATTGCGGGCGATGGACGCGTCGGCGTTTTATATAAGCGGCCCGGATGACGAAGAAGTCGCCGTGGTGGTCGTGCAATCCAACATCAGCGATTCGGCGGCGATTCGTCTCCTGGCCCAGCAGTTGCATCGGGAAATTCACGCGGAGCTGGGCATCACCTGCCTGATCGAGTTCGTGCCGCGACATACGCTGCCGCACACCTCGTCGGGCAAGCTGTCGCGAGCGGCAACCCGCGAAGACTACCTGCGGCGCTGCGAGCAGAAGACCAGGCCTGCGCGGGCCGACTCCAGCAAGCCGCCAAACAGCGTGCGGGGAAACCTGCCGGTGCTGGCCTCGGCGGGTCCACAGCGGCCGACTGCCACAGTGGCAGCGCACGTGGCCGTCGGCCGCCCAGCAGAAAACCCACCGGATTCCGGTGTTTAACGCGTGGTCGCCCCGTCCAAACTTGCACTGACCGGAGCGACCGGATTCATTGGCGCGGCTTTAATTGCCCGCCTGGTCGGCGCCGGATGGCATGTGCGCGCCTTGTATCGCCCGCGGACCGGACGCATTCCTCCGCGTTTGCCGGGCGTCGAATGGTTGCCGGGAAATCTTGAAGACCAAGGTACACTGAATGCTCTGGTGGCCGGAACCGATGCCGTGATTCACTGTGCCGGGGTGGTGCGTGGTGCCTGCCGCTCCGATTTTGACCCAGTCAATGCCGCCGGGGCGGGTCGTGTTGCGCGGGCGGCTGCGAGCCAGGACCGGGGGCCGCGGTTCCTGCTGATTTCCTCTCTGGCGGCGCGCATGCCCCAACTTTCCCACTATGCTGCCAGCAAATGGCGCGGCGAATGCGCGGTCAAGGCGGCAGCGGAAAACATGCGCTGGACGGTGCTGCGACCTCCTGCCGTATACGGACCGGGGGATCGCGAACTGCTGCCGCTGTTTCGCTGCATTGCCAAAGGTTTTGCACCGCTTCCCGCTGGCACCGACAGACGTTTTTCTCTCATCTATGTTGACGATCTGGCGATGGCGGTGTTGCGCTGGCTGGAGGCCGACGCCGGCTACGGCCAGACTTTCGAGTTGGATGACGGGTGCCCCGGGGGATATTCTTGGGACACCGTGCTGACCCATGCCGGGCGCGCGTTGCGTGAAGGCGCCGTGGTGCGCCGCGTGCCCATTCCCGTGCCGTTGCTCTACCTCGTAGCCCTGGCCAATTTCGCGGCTGCCCGGTTGTTCGGCTATGCCCCGATGCTGACGCCGGGCAAGCTGCGCGAAATCATGCATCCGGACTGGTTGTGCGATAATCGCGCTCTAACGCTGGCCACTGGTTGGCGGCCGACCTGCGGGCTTGAATTGGGGCTTGCCCGTGCCTACGGCAAGCATCTCCCGGGATGAAAGCCGGGCCAGGCAAAGGGGTTTCGATGCTGCTTGTCGACGGGCGACTTGTCGGTAATGGCACAACCCCGTTCAAACCCGGTTTTCACAGACAGGATAAATCGATAGGATGACTAGGAATATCACGTTTGAGTACCCGCAAATCCTTGCGGAGATTTGCGGAGAGTTGGTTTCGTTCACCCACGGGCGAGTCGGAATCGACGAGGACACCGAATTGTTGGGCGATCTCAACCTGGACTCGCTTCAGGTCATGAATCTGTTGCTGCACGTCGAGGATCGATTCGATATCTCGATTCCAGTGAGCATCCTTCCGGACGTGAAGACCGTCAAGGATCTGGCGTTGCGGATCGAAATCCTTGCGCGTGAAGGGTGATGGGGCTATTCGACAAGTTTCAGGGCATGGCGGCGGCCCGGAGCGAACTCGAAGCACTCCGCATCGATCCATTCGGCGTGGAGATCGAACGCATCATCTCGCCGACCGAGGGGATCATCCACGGACGGCACACCATTCTTGCCGGCACCAATAACTACCTCGGCCTGACCTTCAATCCCGAGTGTATCGCCGCGGCGCACAGGGCTCTCGATGCCGAGGGTACCGGCACGACCGGCTCGCGCATGGCGAACGGCAGCTATTCGGGTCACCGGAGGCTTGAGGAGGAACTTGCGGCGTTCTACGGCATGCGCGACGCCATTGTGTTCTCCACGGGTTACCAGGCGAATCTCGGCATGCTGGCGGCACTCACCGGGCCGAACGACGTCGTGCTACTCGATGCCGATTGCCACGCCAGCATCTACGACGGTTGTCGCCTGAGCGGGGCGGAGGTCATCCGCTTTCGCCACAACAATGCGGCCGACCTTGCGAAACGCATGCGTCGGCTCGGCGCGCGCGCGGCGGACACGCTGATCCTGGTGGAAGGCATCTACAGCATGCTGGGCGATTGTGCTCCGCTCAAGGAGATTGTGGACGTCAAGCGCGAGTTCGGTGGCTATCTGCTGGTGGACGAGGCGCATTCGCTGGGAGTGCTGGGCGAACGCGGTCGCGGGCTGGTCGAGGAACTGGGCGTTCTGGCGGATGCGGACTTTATTGTCGGCACGTTCAGCAAGAGCCTTGGAGGCGCCGGCGGTTTCTGCGTGAGCGACCTCCCCGCGCTCGACCTGGTGCGCTACTCGAGTCGACCGTACATATTTACCGCGTCGCCATCGCCCGCCACGATCGCTTCGACCCGGCAGGCGCTGCACATTCTTGCAGACGGGCGCGAGCTCAGAGCGCGCCTGCGCGAGAACTTCGAACGCCTGCACGCCGGATTGACGGCCATGGGTTACACGCTGGGCGCATCCCCCAGTCCGGTGATCGCGGTGGTGTTTGGCGAGACGATCACGACGCTGAAATTCTGGCATGACCTGCTGCAGCGTGGCGTGTATGTCAACCTGATGCTGCCGCCCGCGACACCCAACGGCGTTTCGCTGATCCGCTGCAGCGTCAGTGCAGCGCACACGCCTGAACAAATCGACGCCGTTTGCGCGGCGTTTGCCGATTTGCGGGCGGTGACATGATACTTTGTTGTGGCGGGCGCGCAAAATCCGGACCTCAAGACCGGCGCGCGCCCTTGCGGATGCAAATCTGCGGGATGCAGTCCAGCGCGCAACGCGACAAAGCGGATGCAAGGCAGTGCGATTGACTATGCCCTGAGGAATCTCGCGTGAGCGGATCTGACGCCAACTCGCATGCGCATGGCCCGATGCGCCGGGTACTGGGGAATTTCGGCCTTTTGGTCCGGGGTCGCGGCATTGCCGCCGTGATGTCGCTCGGCGCCACCACCCTGATGGCGCGGGCGCTCGGCCCGACCGAGTTCGGCATGGTAGTGTTGATTCATGCCTATGCGCTGCTCATGCGTGGTCTGCTCGACTTTCGGTCCGTTGAAGCGGTAGTACGCTATGGCGTGCCTGCACACGATGCCGGCGATACCCGCACGCTGCGGCGTTTGATCAAGGTTTGCCGCCGCGTCGATCGCCGTGCCAGCTTCGCCGCCACTGCCATAGCGCTGATCTTGGCGCCCCTGATCGGGCCATTGATGGGCATAGATCGCGACCATGTGATGCTGCTCGCCGCATACAGTCTGGTGCTGTTGACCACGGGCAACAGTAGTGCCAAGGGCATCCTGCGTCTGTTTGATCAATTCGATGTATTGGGAAGGCAGATGACGATAGGCCCGACCATCCGCTTTTTTGGAGTGGTCGTTGCTTGGTGGCTCGACAGCCCGCTGCGGGTGTTCGTGGTGATTTTGGCCGTTGCCTATGCCGCCGAAAATCTTTACGCGAGCTGGCGTGGCCGACAGGAATACCGCCGGCGCGTCGGCCCTCCGCCTCGTGGAGAGAGCGTCAGCGATGCAAGCCTGACGGAGTTTTCCGGGCTGCGGTACTTTTTATGGGTCACCTACTGGCAGTCAAACATGGACCTTGTGCCCAAGCACCTTTCCACGGTTCTGGCAGGCTACCTGCTGGGGTCGGCCGAAGCGGGCCTGCTGCGCCTGGCGCAAGAGATTTCAAGCCTGCTGTCAAAGCCAGCCGGGTTGATCCGCGAAGTTGTGTTTCTCGACCTGACCCGAAGCTGGCACCAAGGCAGCGCCGCCTTTAACCTGATTGCCTACCGTACCGCCTTGCTCGGTGGCGGGTTTGGCTTGTTGTTCGTGCTGGCCGGGTATTTTTTCGGTGCCGATCTGCTGGTGGCGCTAATCGGCAAAAAGTTTGTTGCCGCAGCACCGGTACTGACCCTGATGTTATTGGCAGCCACGTTCGATCTCACCGCCTCATCATTACGTTCTGCCGCCTATGCAATCGGCCACGCAGACAAAGTGTTGCGCATGTACGCGGTGTCGGCTGGCATCTATGTGGCCCTGTTCGTTGCGCTCACATCAACCTCGGGCCTGATCGGCGCTGGCGTGGCTGCTTGTGTCGCTGCCGCATTACCGCCATTGGCCATCGCGCTGCTGATCCGTAGCGGCAAGCGGGTAAGAGGTGGCCCGACGAAATAGGACTGGCCGGTAAGTGGAGAACCTGCTCCTATGGGCGCGTGAAGTGCCCGCAACAGGAAAGCAGAAATGAGAAGACCCGGAAGGAATCATACGGCGGCGTTCAAGGCGAAAGTGGCCGTCGCCGCCTTGAAGGTCCGTTTTTCCGTCGCCTGCGATGATCCCGTTCACACGCTTTTCAGCATGCCTTTTTGCTTGATGAAGGCCACCACCTGCGCCAGGCCGTCCAGCGTTTTCAGGTTGGTCATGACAAAAGGCTTGAGTCCCTTGGGCGTGCTGCGCATGCGCGTGGTGTCCGCGTGCATCACGTCCAGGTTGGCGCCGACATAAGGAGCCAGGTCGGTCTTGTTGATGACAAACAAATCGCTCTTGGTGATGCCGGGGCCGCCTTTGCGCGGGATTTTTTCGCCAGCGGCCACGTCGATCACATAGATCGTCAGGTCGGACAGCTCGGGGCTGAAGGTGGCGGCCAGGTTGTCGCCGCCGCTCTCGATGAACACGATGTCTGCGTTGGGAAACTCCACCAGCATGCGGTCGATCGCCTCCAGGTTGATCGACGCGTCTTCACGGATGGCGGTGTGCGGGCAACCGCCGGTTTCCACCCCCATGATGCGTTCGGCGGGCAGTGCGCCGCTGACGGTGAGCAGGCGCTGGTCTTCCTTGGTGTAGATGTCGTTGGTGATGGCCACCAGGTCGTATTGCTCGCGCATGGCCTTGCACAGCATTTCCAGCAGCGTCGTTTTGCCCGAGCCCACCGGGCCGCCGATGCCCACGCGCAAAGGGGGCAGGTGTTTGGTGCGGTTCTTGATGTGATGCAGTGGGGTCATGATGATGGGGCTTCGACAGGCTCAGCCTGAACGGTATGGAGGGTTAAGAACGAAAAAGACGTGAATACTGGACTTCGTGCTGGGCACTCAGGATGGCCAGCATCGGTGAAAAGGCTTGGCGCGCGCTGTCCGGCAGTGACAGCGCGTGGTCGATGGCCGCAGGAATGGCTGCCGTCAAGGCGGACAAAATGCGCTGCCCGGCGCTTTGGCCCAGCGGCACGGATTTGATGGCGGCTTGCACCATGTTCTCGGCCCAGCCAAAGGCGTAGGCCAGCAGGCCCTCGCGCACGGGCGCGCCGCTGGCGCTGGCGGCCAGGGCGAACGCCAGCGGATAAGTGGGCTGCAGTTCGGCCAGCAGGCCGATTTGTGATGCGGTGGCGGTGGTGTGGTTGCGCAGCCACTCCAGCAGGGAGCGCCCCATTTGCTCGGTTTGCGCCCGCAACTCGCTGCTTTCGCGCGTTTGCAGCACCCAGGCGTTGAGGGCGGCCATGCGGGTCGCGTCCGCCGCTTGCCAGGCGGGAATGGCTTGCGCCAGCACCGCCAGGTCACCGCGCGCCAAGCTCAGTTCAAGCTGGTCGAGCAGCCAGGCAGCGGCTTCGGATTCTGTCGTGACGCGGGCCGTATCGACCGCTGCCTCCAGGCCTTCCGAGTAGGAAAAGCCGCCAATCGGCAATGCCGGCGAGGCCAGCCACATGAGCTGCAGCAGGCTGGCAGCCGATGTCACGGGCGTTGCTCCTTCCTGCCTTTGGGGGAGGGCTGGGATGGGGCGAGCTGGATAGCCGACGTCATGGTTGTTGCTCCTTCCCGCCTTTGGGGGAAGCTTGGGATGGGGGTGAACTGGCCGGTGGGTGCGAAGGGTCAGCCTCATGCCCGTGGCTGTGCGAGTGACCGCCCGCAGCATAAGCGCCGCTCTCCGGCTCAAAAGCCTCGTTGACTTCCGCCACGCTCAGGTGCATGGCGCGCAGCAGGTCGGCCAGCACATGGTCGGGCTCGATCTTGAGGTGGTCGGGCTTGAGCTCGATCGGCACGTGACGGTTACCCAGGTGGTAGGCGGCGCGGATCAGATCGAAGCTCGATCCATGGCGGCTGCAAGGCGTGATGCGCAGCACGGTTTGCGGCGTCGCGACGACCTGGATCAGCGAGCCGTCTTCGGCCACCAGCACGTCGCCGCCGCGCAGCACCGTGCCGCGCGGCAGAAAAATACCCAGTTGTCGCCCGGCAGAGTCGCTGGCTTCGAACCGGCTTTTTTGGCGCAGGTCCCAGTCGAGCTCGATGCTGGCGGCGCGTTTGAGCAAGGCGGCGGCCAGGCCCTGGCCTTGCGCAATGCGTTTGTTGATGGTGAGCATGGGGCGCTGTTCAAAATACGGTGCGATTGATTATGCAAAAGCCATGCCGATTCAGCCTAATTGTCTTCAAGACCAAAACTGTGGTCTGGCCCCATTTCCTTTTTGACCCTATTTTCTTTGTGATTGAACGACAATCCACACAAGACCCCATCAAGGAGCTGAACCATGGTCACTGCGCTGACCCATCCCCTCATGACCGTTAACGACTACCTGGCCTGGGAGACTGAGCAGGCCGTGAAGCACGACTTTTTTCGCGGCGAGGTATTTGCCATGACTGGCGGTACCCTGAGGCACAACAAAGCAACTTTGGCCAGTGCGATCGCGTTCAAAGCCCACCTGAAGGGTCAAGCTTGCGAGGTGTTTTCTGGTGATGTCAAGGTCGCCGTCACTGTGGCCGAGCACATGTTCTACCCCGACGTGGTGGTGACCTGTAACACCAACGACCTCAGCGACCTGAATGCGGCCCAGATCAGCGCACCGGTACTGGTGTTGGAGGTGTTGTCGCCCTCTACGGCTGCCTATGACCGTGGGCAGAAGTTCTTGAGTCTGCAAAAATTGTCCAGTCTGCAAGAGTACGCGCTGCTGGACGTGCAAGCGCCGCGGCTGGAGGTGCATCGGCGCAATGCGGCCGGACGTTTTGAGCTGTATGTGTTTGAGGGCGCAGACTGCGAAGCCGAGTTGGCCAGCATCGGCTGGCGTGGGCCAGTGGCTGCGCTGATCGATTGAAGAATTTGAGGAAAACCGTGGTCTGTCCCCTATTTCTCCTAAAACAAAAAATACCTTTGCGCCATTGGCAAGCTCACCGCCGGCTCGCAGGTGAGCAGTTCGCCGTCGGCGCGCACGCTGTAGGTTTGGGCGTCGATCTCCATGCGGGGCAGGGCGTGGTTGTGGATCATGTGCTGTTTTTGAATGCCACGGATGTTGCGCACCGCGCTCACGTTTTTGGCCAGGCCAAAGCGTTCCCTGATGCCTGCGGCCTCGCCCGCTTGCGAGACAAACGTGATCGAACCCCGCGTCAAGGCGCCACCATAAGCGCCAAACATGGGCCGGTAATGCACCGGCTGCGGCGTCGGGATGCTGGCGTTGGGGTCGCCCATGGCGGCCATGGCGATGAAGCCGCCCTTGAGAATCAGCGCGGGCTTGATGCCAAAAAAAGCCGGTTTCCAGACCACCAGGTCAGCCCATTTGCCGACCTCGATCGAGCCCACTTCATGCGCCATGCCGTGGGTCAGCGCCGGGTTGATGGTGTATTTGGCCAGGTAGCGCTTGACGCGGTAGTTGTCGTTGCGCTGCTGTTGTTCTACTGGCTCGCCGCGCCCCACCGGCGGTGCGAGCCAGCCGCGTTGCGCCTTCATTTTGTGCGCCGTCTGCCAGGTGCGGATGATCACCTCGCCGACCCGGCCCATGGCCTGGCTGTCGCTGCTCATGATGCTGATCGCGCCCAGGTCG
>JALNWC010000061.1 GCA_023231075.1 Rhodoferax sp. | reverse complement strand
GCTCGGGCGGCGCCGACACCGGCGTGTCCTGAGTCAAATGGGTCGTCTGATCGGTCGGTTCTTGAAGGGTTTCGGTCATGGCATGAATCAAATGGAAGAACCTGCGATTGTCAACCAAAGCGCTGCGCCGCTGGCATACTCCGGGAAATGAACGAAGCCATGTCAGCGCCGCCCCAGCTCGCCCAACCAGAGTCACCCAGCGTGGCCGATCTGGCGCAAGCCACCCAAGCCACCCCGGGCCATTTTGACGAATTGCGCGGCACAGTGGCCCGCGCCGCCCCGGCCCCGGCCCCCCATGCGCCAGAAGCAGCCGTGGGCAGTCCCAAACTGACCGAGATCTGGCGCCAATTTTTCTCGACATTTGAGAACGACTCGGCCGCCGACATGGACCAGCGTGCCGCCAACCTGGCGCGCCAGGTACGCGACAACGGCATCACCTACAACGTCTATGCCGACGAAAACGGACCGCAGCGGCCCTGGTCGCTCGACCTGTTCCCCCTGATTGTGGATCCGGCAAGCTGGCAGCGCATCGAGGTCGGCGTATTGCAGCGCATGCGCCTGCTCGAGCGCGTGATGGCCGACGTCTACGGGCCGCAAACCTTGCTGCACGACGGTTTGCTGCCGCCGGCGCTGGTCCATGCGCACCCCGGCTACCTGCGGGCCATGCACGGAGTGGAGCCGGTGGGCGAGCGTTATCTGCACATCGCCGCGTTTGACCTGGCGCGCGGGCCTGACGGCAACTGGTGGCTGGAGGCACAGCGCAGCCAGGCGCCCTCGGGTCTGGGGTATCTGCTGGAAAACCGGCTCGCCATTGCGGCGCAGTTTCCGCAAGCCTTCCAAAACTTGGGGGTGCAGCGCCTGGCCAGCACCTACCGCGCCCTGATGGACAGCCTCAAGACCATGAGTCCGGCCGGTCCCGATGCCCACCTCGCCTTGCTGACGCCCGGCCCCTACAACGAAACCTATTTTGAACACGCCTATCTTGCGCGCTACCTGGGGCTCACCCTGGTCGAGGGCAGTGACCTGCTGGTGCGCGACGAATGCCTGTTTCTGAAAACATTGAAGGGCCTGGTGCCGGTGCACGGCCTGCTCAAGCGGGTCGATGACCAGTACCTGGACCCGCTTGAGTTGCGCGCCGACTCCACCCTGGGGGTACCCGGCCTGCTGCAGGCCATCCGCGCCGGCAACGTGCTGGTCGCCAACGCGCCGGGTTCGGCGTTTCTGGAGTCGCCGGCCCTGTTGGGCTTTTTGCCTGCCCTGTCGCGCCAGTTGCTGGGTGAAGAACTCAGCCTGCCAGCCCTGCCCACCTGGTGGTGCGGCGAGCGCAACGCCATGGAAGAAGCCCTGCCGCGGCTGGCCGACTGCGCCATCAAACCCACCTATCCCGGTTCCTTCGAGCAGGGCGGTTTTGAGCCCGTGCTGGGCGGCAAATTGGGCGCCCGGGCGCTCGATGAATGGGCCGGACGCATCGTGCGACAAGCCGAGGAGCACACGGTGCAGGGCTACAGCCCGCTGTCGCAAATGCCGACCTGGCAAGCCTCGACTGCGGGCGATCCGGGCCGCTTGCGGGCGCGCTCGGTCATGCTGCGGGTGTTCGTGGTGTCTGACGGCGCCCAGGGCTGGCGCGTCTTGCCCGGCGGCCTGGCACGCGTGGCCAGCGTCGGCCGCGAGATCACCTCGATGCAACGCGGCGGCAGCAGCGCCGACGTCTGGGCGCTGACCCGCGGCGAGGTCGACCACAGCACCCTGCTGGCGCCGCACATGACGCCCGAATCCTTGATGCAGCGCAAACGACTCATCACCAGCCGGGCCGCTGAAAACCTGTTCTGGCTGGGCCGCTACACCGAGCGCGCCGAAAACGCCATCCGTCTGGCACGCCTGACGCTGGAATGCCTGCACGGCGAAGAGCAATCGTCCGCCCCGCTGCTGAGCTGGCTCAGCCAGATGGCGGTGGCCAACACCCTGGTGCTGCCCGGTGTGCCGTCGGCCCTGCAGGCGCCGCGCGTGTTTGAGCGCAGCCTGATCGACAGCCTGGGCGGCAGCAGCGGCGCCACCAGCGTGGGCTACTACCTGCGCGCCCTCAAAATGGTCGGCTCCAGCGTGCGCGAGCGCCTGTCGCAAGAGCACTGGCGCATCATCGTCCGTTGCGAAGAAGAGCTGTTTCAACGCTGTGCGGCGCAACGCCAGCGTGCTGATTTTTCGGCCCTGCAAGCGCTGCAGATCCTCAAGGACAGCAGCGACCACATGGCCGCCATCACCGGCGCCCAGACCGACCGCATGACGCGCGACGACGGCTGGCGCCTGCTCAGCATTGGTCGCCACATCGAGCGGCTTGGGTTTTTGTCGTCGGCTTTGATGCGCGGTCTCGACACCGGCAGTCTGCACACCGATGGCGGTTTTGATGCCATGGTGGAGCTGTTTGACAGCGCCATCACCTTTCACGCCCAGTTCCAGCAAAGCCGGGACATGGCCGCGCTGGTGGACCTGCTGGTGATTGACCGTGACAACCCGCGCTCGATCTCCTGGATCGCCCACACCCTGCGCGGTCGTCTGGCGCGGCTGGCGGGCAGCGACCCCAACCAGCTCTGCGCCCTGTCACTCAAGGTACCCGACCCCAACAGCTGGGGCCTGGCCCAGCTGTGTGATGAAGCGCCCGACCTGGTGACACCCGCGCAAACGCAGGGTGACGGGTCGGAACCGGGTGATCCAGCCTTGCAATACGCCCTGCTCAAAGACGTGTTGTACCAGTGCACCCAAGCCAGTTTTGTGGTGTCGGATGACATCAGTGCCACCTATTTCACCCACAGTGGCCTGGCCAACCACAGTCTGGGGGCGGCATGAAGTTACAAATCACCCACGAGACGGTGTACGACTACCTGCCGGCGGTCGAAACGGCGCAGCACATGGCCTATTTGACACCGCTTGACAACGCCACCCAAACCCTGCTGAGCCACAGCCTGCAGGTGAGCCCTGAGCCGGCGCAGATCAACACCACCGAGGACGTGTTTGGCAACAGCCGCAGCTTCTTCTCGTTGCAGGTTCCGCACACCCAACTGCGGGTGCTGGCGCGCTGCCAGGTGATCACCCAGGCGGTGCATTTGCCGTGCAGCGAAGTCGCCTGGGAGTCGGTGCGTGAGCACTTTCGTTACCAGGCCCATGCCGGTTTTGAGGCGGCCAACGAATTTGTTTTTGCCTCCCCCATGGTGCCGCGTCACGCCGAATTTACCGCCTATGCCCGACCCAGCTTCACCCCGGGTGCCGGCGTGCTGGCGGCGGCCGTCGACCTGATGCACCGCATTTACCGCGACTTCACCTACGAGAGCCAAAGCACCCATGTCAACACCCCCGCGCTTGAAGCACTGGCGCAGCGCAAGGGCGTGTGCCAGGACTTTGCCCACATCCTGATCGCCGGCTTGCGCAGCATGGGCTTGCCGGCGCGCTACGTCAGCGGCTATTTGCTGACCGAAGCGGCACCGGGCACGGTCAAACTCAAGGGCAGTGACGCCTCCCACGCCTGGGCCTCGGTGTACGTCCCGGATTTGCCCGAAGATGAACGCTGGGTTGACCTGGACCCCACCAACGACCGTGCCGGCTGGCCCTCGCCCGGCGAAGACTATGTGACGCTGGCCATTGGCCGTGACTTTTCTGATGTGTCACCGATCCGCGGCGTGATCCACGGCGGTGCCAGCCACACCCTGCAGGTGGGCGTGACGGTGGAACCGATGATGGAGCCAGCGGTTTTGCCGCAGCCAACGCGAAGCCAGTCGCAAAGCCAAAGTCAGGGCGCAGAATCCAATCAAAGCCAGAGCCAGAGCCAGAGCCAGAGCCAAAATTCCAGCTTCGACAAACCTTGACAACACAGGAGAAAAACCATGAGCATTTACGCCAAACTCAGCCAACTCGGTATCACCCTGCCCCCGGTGGCCACCCCCGCCGCCGCCTACGTGCCGTTTGTCCAGACCGGCAACCTGGTCTTTTTAAGCGGCCACCTCGCCAAAAAAGACGGCAAGGTCTGGGTCGGCCAATTTGGCAAGAACATGAACGCTGAAGAAGGCAAGGCCGCCGCCCGCGCCGTGGCGATTGACTTGATGGGCACATTGCACGCCGCCGTGGGCGACCTGAATCGCGTCAAACGCATCGTCAAGCTGATGTCGCTGGTCAACTCCACCGGCGACTTCACCGAACAGCACCTGGTGACCAACGGTGCCAGCGCGTTGATTGGCGAGGTCTTTGGTGACCAGGGAGCCCATGCCCGCAGCGCCTTCGGCGTGGCCCAGATTCCGCTGGGTGCCTGCGTGGAGATCGAGCTGATTGCCGAGGTGGACTGACATTTCAGCGCAAGGGGGCAGCCAGGCGTTCAATCAGCTGGGCGGCCACGGCATTGCGCTGCGCCGGGCTCACCTTGTCTGGCGCAATCTCGGCCAGCGGCACCAGCACAAAAGCCCGCTCGTTCATGCGCGGGTGCGGCACCTGCAGCATGGCACTCCCGATGCGGGCGTCGCCATAGAGCAGGATGTCGAGGTCGAGCGTGCGCGGTGCGTTGCGGTACGGGCGCGCGCGTCCTGCCTGGTTTTCAATCCGCTGCAGGTGCACCAGCAACTCGGGTGCGTTGAGCCGGGTCGCCACGGCGATGACGGCATTCACATAATCAGGCCCGGTGGCATCGATCGGGGCCGTGCGGTACAGGCTGGAGGTGGCGATGAGCCGGGTGTCTGGCAAGACGGCAATACTTTGAATGGCCGCCAACACCGACGCCTGCGCATCACCGAGGTTGGCGCCCAGCGCCAGGTAGACCTGCACTTCGGAACGTTCGGCGCCGGTCATGCCCGGCTTTCAGGCTTGCGGGTCTTGCGCCGGTGCCTCACCCGCGCCGCGCCCGGATGGGCGACGACGGCGGCGGCGTTTCTTGGGCGCCTCGAAACCATCGCCCAAAACCGCATCAGGCGGCAAGTCTGCCCGGGTCGGCGCGGCCTCTGCGGCGGCCGGTGACAAGGCATCCGGGTGCACCCGGGGTGCGCGGGGCGCACGGACGGTCTTGGCGCGCTGTTGTTGTTGTTCCAGCTTGACTTCATCGACCATGTCGTTGCGCAGGTCGTCGTTGGCCAGGCTGAAAGCTTCCCACCAGTCCGACAGCACCATGTCGAGCTCGCCGATTTCAGCGCGCAAGCGCATGAAGTCAAAGGCAGCCCGAAAACGCGCCTGCTCCACCAGGCCAAACGGCGCACTGCCCACGCGCTTTTCGAAGCGCGGCTGCATCAACCAGATTTCACGCATGTCGCCCGCCAGCTTGCCGCGGCCCGACACATCGCCAATGCGGGCGTTGAAGACGTCCTCAATCGCGTCCTGCAGCGCCGGGTGGGCGTGTTGGCCGTCCTTGATGCGCTTGGCACACCCATCGCGCACGTCGGCCCACAACACACAGGCCAGCAGGAAGCTGGGCGCCACCGGCTTGCCTTCGCCGACCCGGCGGTCGGTGTCCTGCAGGGCGGATTTGACAAAAGGGGTTTCAGCGCGTTCCACCACCACGTCGAGCAGCGGGTAAATGCCTTGCGCCATGCCCAGCGCCTTGAGTTGTTCGATCGAGGCCAGCGCGTGGCCGGTTTGCAGCAGCTTGAGCATTTCGTCAAACAGGCGGCTCTGCGGCACCTCGGCCAGCAGGGCTTTGGACTTGACCAGCGGTGTGGCCGTTTTCGGCTCCAGCTTGAAGCCCAGCCCATTGAGCTTGGCGGCAAAGCGGATGGCGCGGATGATGCGCACCGGGTCTTCGCGGTAACGCGCCACCGGGTCGCCAATCATGCGGATGATGCGGTTTTTGGCGTCTTGGATGCCGTGGTGGTAGTCCACCACGATCTGCGTCTCGGGGTCGTAGTACATGGCGTTGATGGTGAAGTCGCGGCGCACCGCGTCTTCTTCCTGCGGGCCCCAGACGTTGTCGCGCAGCACCCGCCCGGTGCTGTCCACCGCGTGCTTCAGGCCGGCCAGCTCGCTCTTGCTGGTTTTCTCGTTGCCCGCCACCTGCTCGGCGGCCACGTTGTCCAGATAAGCGCGAAAGGTCGAGACCTCGATCACCTCATGCTCGCGACCCCGGCCGTACACCACGTGCACGATGCGAAAGCGCCGGCCAATGATGAAGGCGCGCCGGAACAAGCCCTTGACCTGCTCCGGCGTGGCGTTGGTGGCCACGTCGAAATCCTTGGGCGCCAGGCCCAGCATCAGGTCGCGCACGGCGCCGCCGACGATGTAGGCCTCGAAGCCCGCATTTTTTAGCGTGCGCACCACGTTGAGCGCGCGCTCATCGACCAGGCTGGGATCGATGCCGTGCTCTTGCGGGCCAATTTCGGTACGCTTGCCGAAGGGGTGTTTGCTTTCCGGGGCCGATTTGCCCATAAGCCGGTGGATGAGTTTTTTGATCATTGTTGTTGGTGTTTTTAACTACGCGTTCAGTCATTGCGAACAAAGTGAAGCAATCCATGACTTCTGACTGCCTGGACCGCCACGCCACAGCCCGTCCTGAGCCAGTCGAAGGGCTCGCAGTGACGAACTCCGGTGAGACTGCTCATTCTAAAAAAGCTCAAGTATGCGCCAGCCGCGCGCCAGCGCAATCGCCCGCAGCCGGTCCTCGGGGTTGGTGGCCACCGGATGGGTCACCTTTTCCAGCATCGGAAGGTCGTTCATGGAGTCGCTGTAAAAGGTGCTCTCTACGGTGTCCCAACCCAGGCCCCGTGCCGCCAGCCATTCTTCCACGCGTTTGACCTTGCCCTCCCGAAACGAAGGCGTGCCGGCAATCTCGCCGTTGAACCAGCCGCTTTGCGGGTCGCGCGCGAGCTCGATGGCGATCAGCTCGGGCACGCCAAAAGCCTTGGCGATGGGCCGCGTGACGAACTCATTGGTGGCGGTCACGATCACCACCGCATCGCCCGCAGCCTGGTGTTGCCGAACCAAGGCCCGGGCCTGGGGTTGAATGGCATTTTGCACCACTGCCTCCATGAATTGAGCATGTGCAGCTTCTGATTTTGTAGCGCCTTGTTGGCGCAGGGCCTCGGTGGCAAAGCGCACATACTCCGAGATATTGAGTGTGCCGGCCTTGTACTGCTCGTAAAAAGCATCGTTGCGTCGGCTGAATTCCAGCGGGTCATGCCAGCCCAGCGTGGAGGTAAAGTTGTTCCATTCGTAGTCGGAATCGATCGGGATCAGCGTGTAATCCAGGTCAAACAGGGTCAGTTTTTGGGTCATGTGTTGTCCATCATGGCTTTGATCAGGGGAATGGTGATGGCGCGGCGGGTTTGCAGCGCGTAACCGTCCATCAGCTTGAGCAGTTCCATCAGGGACCCCAAGTCGCGCGAGAAGCGCGTCAGCATGAAGTCCATGACCTCGTCGCTCAGGGCAATGCCGCGGTCATCGGCGGCCTGGCGTAACACCGCGCGACGCTCGGCTTCGCCCAAGGCTTGCAGGGCAAAAACGTGGCCGCCGCCCAGCCGCGTGCGCAGGTCGTCGCGCAATTTCAGGTCAGCGGGCGGCAGGCTGCCGCTGGCCAGGACGGCCATCTGCAGCGTCTGGGCATGCACAAACCAGTTGAAGGCCTGCTGTTGCTGCGCCGTGCTGAAGGCGTGCACGTCGTCCATCAGCACGCAAGCCCAGGACTCGTCAAATTCAGGGGCCAACTGGATGCCGGCGTCGAGCCAGCCCACGCTGGCGCCCTGTTCCTGCAGCGCCACGCCCATGGCCTTGAGCAAATGGGTTTTGCCGCAGGCATTGCCACCCCAGAGGTAAGTTGGCACGGGTGAGCGCCGACTGGTGCCGCCATGACCCAACCAGAGCTTCAGGTGCGCCAGTACCTCGGCATTGGCACCGACGCAAAAATTTTGCAGGCTCGGCCCCACAGGCAACCCCATGTCCAGCACCAGTTGTTGCATCATGCGTGGTCACTGTCTCGGTAAAGCGCACTGTCAAGGTAAGCCAGACGCAGACGACGAATGGCGACCAGCATCACCGCACTCAGTGGCAGGGCGATCAACACGCCGACGAAACCCAGCAAATGGCCAAACGCCAACAAGGCAAAAATCACGGCCACCGGGTGCAGCCCCATACGCTCACCCACCAGATAGGGTGTCAAAAAGAAACTCTCCACCAACTGGCCCAGTCCATAGACCACGGCCACCATCACGAGGACGTTGGCATGACCGGCCTGCGCGGAAAACTCCAGAAAACCCGCCAGCGTCGCCAGAATCAACCCCAGCCCGAAGCCCAGGTACGGAATGGCCACCGCCAAGCCGGTAAAAACGCCGATCGGCAGTGCCATGTCCAGATCAAACAGCGCCAGTCCGACGCTGTAGTACACCGCCAGCAAAACCATCACCAGCAACTGGCCGCGCAAGTACTGGCCCAGCACGCCGTCGGCCTCGTGGGTAAAACTGTCCACCGCCGGACGCAGGCGGGGGGGCACCAGCAGCAGCAACAGGTCAACAAAGCGGCGCCATTCCATCAGCAGGTAAAACAGCACCACCGGGATCAGCACCGCATTGCCGATGAGGGACAGCGCCACACTGCCGCCCAATTTGGCCGAGGCCAGAAAACGGCCCAGCAGATTGTCAAAGTTGGCGTTCAGGTGCTCCATGGCAAAGGTCTTGAGCCCGTCCACGTCAAGCGACACATGCAGGCCGAATTGGGCCAAAAAAGGTTGCAGAAACGCGTTGAAACGGTCCAGCAGCGGCGGCACCTGATCGCGCAGCAGCGGCAACTGATTGATCAGGATGGGCACCACCAGCAGCATCAGTGCCAGCAGCAAGAGCAGGAACATAATTTCCACCAGCACCACCGCCAGCAGCCGGGGCATGCGGCCACGACCCAGCCGGTCCAGCCAATCGACCACGGGCGTCAGCGCATAGGCCAGAATGGCCGCCACCACAAACGGTGTCAACACCGGTGCCAGCAGCCAAAGCACAGCCAGGGTACCCAGCAGCAGCGCCAACCAGGCCGGAGCTCTTTTTTGTGCGGAAGTAAATTGCATTGAAATGGCCAACGGGCCAACCCCTTAAAATCAGGCCAAATTCTATCGGGCTTACGGCGCGTCGCCTGAGCCACTCTTTTGCCTTACCTGCACACAGCCATGACCCAATCTGCCACCCCTCTTTCCTACAAAGCCGCCGGCGTTGATATTGATGCGGGCGACGCGCTGGTCGAGCGCATCAAGCCGCTCGCCAAAAAAACCATGCGCGAGGGCGTATTGGCCGGCATCGGCGGCTTTGGCGCCTTGTTTGAAGTGCCCAAACGCTACCAGGAACCGGTGCTGGTGAGCGGTACCGACGGCGTCGGCACCAAGCTCAAGCTGGCGTTCGAGTGGAACATGCATGACACCGTGGGCATCGACCTGGTGGCCATGAGCGTCAACGACGTGCTGGTGCAAGGCGCCGAGCCGCTGTTTTTTCTCGACTACTTCGCCTGCGGCAAGCTCGACGTGGACACCGCCGCCGCCGTGGTGGGCGGCATCGCCAGAGGCTGCGAGCTGTCCGGCTGCGCCCTCATCGGTGGCGAAACCGCTGAAATGCCCGGCATGTACCCGGCCGGCGAATACGACCTGGCCGGTTTTGCCGTGGGCGCGGTGGAAAAATCCAAAATCCTGACCGGCGCCGATGTGAAGCCCGGCGACGTGGTGCTGGGCCTGGCCTCCAGCGGCGTGCATTCCAACGGTTTCAGCCTGGTGCGCAAGTGCATCGAGCGTTCGGAGGCCGCAGGCACCCTTCCCGCGACGCTCGACGGCAAACCTTTCAGGCAGGCGCTGATGGCGCCCACCCGCCTCTACGTGAAAAACGTGCTGGCGGCGCTGGCCGCGCATCCTGCTTCGTCAGGCTCAGCACAGGGAATCAAGGCGCTGGCGCACATCACCGGTGGCGGCCTTCTTGAAAACATTCCGCGCGTGCTGCCCGAAGGCATGGCGGCCCACCTGACCAAGGGCAGCTGGCCG
>JALNWC010000060.1 GCA_023231075.1 Rhodoferax sp. | reverse complement strand
CTGGGTGCCGCTGGGTTTCGAGCGCGCCCTGCGCTTTTTCGACATGGCCGGCTTCAAGCGTGAAATGACCAGCATCAAGACCGTGCCCATGGGCAACACCCGGGTCGAGGAAATCCGCTTCAAACGCGATTTGTCATAAATACATTGCAGGACAGACCGCAGTTACGCCTGGCGAACCAGCTCTGTCCCCAACTGATCCAGTCAGGTGCGGCGCAACACCACACTGCCAATCGAGTAGCCCGCGCCAAATGAACAAATCACGACCACATCGCCTGCCTTGATGTCGTCATGGTGGCGCTGAAAGGCGATGATCGAGCCGACTGAGGCGGTGTTGGCAAACTCGCACGGCGCATAAGTGGTCTTTCTGAAATTTGGGTGGCGCAAAATGTGCCCGGTACCGCGCCGTTATCCAACCTGTCAGGGTGTGTTAACAGTGTGACATCTGAGACAATGAAGTTCCCTTGAGCCATCCCGTTTTTGCAACCTGGAGTGATCCCCTATGGCCGGTAGCCTGCTTTTATTGCTGGATGACATCGCCGCGGTGCTTGACGACGTGGCCGTGCTGACCAAGGTGGCCGCCAAAAAAACGGCCGGGGTGCTGGGCGACGATCTGGCGCTGAACGCCCAGCAGGTGTCTGGCGTCAGGGCCGAGCGCGAGCTGCCGGTGGTGTGGGCGGTGTGCAAGGGCTCATTCATCAACAAAGCCATCCTGATACCCGGCGCCTTGTTGCTCAGTGCCATTGCGCCGTGGTCGATCACGCCCTTGTTGATGGCGGGCGGCCTGTTTTTATGTTTTGAAGGCTTCGAGAAGGTGGCGCACAAGCTGTTGCACAAACCGGCTGAAGTTGCCGCCGAACACGAGCAGTTGGTCCATGCCCTGCTCGATCCAACGGTCGATCTGCTGGCCGTGGAGAAAGAAAAAATAAAAGGCGCGGTGCGCACCGACTTCATTTTGTCCACCGAGATCATCGTCATCACCCTGGGCACGGTGGCTGCCAGCCCGTTCCTGACGCAGTTCACCGTGCTGGCCGGGGTCGCATTGCTGATGACGGTGGGCGTGTATGGGCTGGTGGCCGGCATCGTCAAGATCGACGACCTGGGGCTGTACCTGAGTCAGCGCACAAGCAGCGTGGCGCAGGCTTTGCAGCAAAAGCTGGGTCGCGGCTTGCTGCTGGCCGCCCCCCTGCTGATGAAAAGCCTGACCGTGCTCGGCACGCTGGCCATGTTTCTGGTGGGAGGTGGCATTCTGGCGCATGGCTGGCATGACGTAGGGCAGGGCATCGAGCAGCTCAGTTTGGTGGCGGGTAGCCTGCTGCAACCCGTCTTGGGTTTGCTGCTCAACATGCTGCTGGGCTTGCTGGCTGGTGGCGTGGCACTGGTGGTGGTGTCGCTGGGGCAGTGGCTCAGGGCCAGATTTTCATAGGCCTTAAGCGCCAGCACGGTCTTGACGGCCTCGTCCTGCAAATCCGGCAGGTAGCCGTACTTGTTCAGGAGGCGTTTCACCATCACGCGGATTCTTGCCCGCGCACTTTCGCGCAACGTCCAGTCGATCGTCACGCTTTTGCGCACCTGCGTGATGAGTTCGACGGCGATCACCGCTGATTCATTGGCCGCCAAGGCGTCGTAAAAGGCCACTTCGTCGTCGGTCAGCCCCAAGTCCTGGCCGCGCCGGGAGCGGACCTTGTGTTCGTCTTTCAGCAGTTTCTCCAGCAACTCGGCGGCGACGTTCTTGTGCTTGAGGCCGCGCACTTCGGCGAGGAACTGGTCGCTCAGGATGCTGATGTCCGGCTTGGGCAAACCGGCGGCGGTGAAGACGTCGATGACCTGGCCCTCGGTGGTGATGGCCTTGCTCACGAGCTGGCGGATGGCGGCATCGATCTGCTCGGGTGTTTTCCGGTTGTTGCTGCGCTGTTTGTTCAAAGCGGCTTGCAGGGCCTGGAAAAAAACTCACGTCGTCGCGGATCTCCGTGGCCGCATCGCTGGCGGCGCAGAGCGCGAAGGCGCGCGAGAGTTCCGTCACCACCTGCACCCAGCGCTTCTTGCCGTCGTCCTGTTCCAGGACATGCTCCTGCCCGGCGGGGATGAGTTGCAGGCGCTCGGTCGGTGTGCCGCTGGTCCACTTGCCCCAGTTGAAGCCGTGCATCAGGTCGCAGGCGATGCCGTGCTTCTCCAGCATCACGGCGCTGGCTTGCGCGGTGTCGAGGGTTGGGTCGCCCTGGCCACCGCTCTCCGCATACACCGCAAGCGCGTGCTTGAGCTGATCGGCCAGGCCAAGCTAGTCCACCATCAGACCGCCGGGTTTGTCGCGGAACACGCGGTTCACGCGGGCGATGGCCTGCATGAGGCCGTGGCCCTGCATCGGCTTGTCGGCATACATGGTGTGCAGGCAGGGCGCGTCGAAGCCGGTGAGCCACATGTCGCGCACGATCACGATGCGGAACGGGTCGCTGGCGTCCCTGAACCGCTTGGCCAGCTTGCGGCGCCTGTCCTTGCTGCGGATGTGCGGCTGCCAGTCGGGGCCGTCGCCGGCGCTGCCGGTCATTACCACCTTGACCACGCAGGCTTTGCCTTTTTCGGCTTCGGCATCGTCATCTTTGGTGACGAACCAAAGGCAGACGGGAATCTGCGTGCTGTAAAAGAGCTGGCCGGCCAGGAGCTTGGCGCGGTGTTCCTCGAAGGTGTCCGAGATGTATGTGAGGAAGGTCAGCCCGAGCACGACGTGCTTGTATTTGGCCGCGTCCAAGTTGTTGCGCAGCTTGTCGGCGGTGAGCCAGAGCTTGGCCTTGAAGCCGAGGTGCGTGGACGAATCGTTTTCTTGCTGGGTGCTTTCGCCATCAGATTTCCTTCTGCTATCGCGGGCATCTTCGCCGACTTGGCAGCTCGGCAGCTCGGCCGCGTGGGCGAGAACGCGTGGCATGGCGATCGTCCTGTCTTGCGTTTTTTGTGGTTGCGCTGATTTTCATCATGTGCGGCTCAGTCAAGGTGGCGTAGACTGAACAGCATCGACCAGTTCCTTGTACGTGCACTCACTTCTGGAGCCCATCATGATCTATAAATTCAGGTCCCAAGCTGCCGCAGATGTTGTCATGCTGCAGGCCAATGGAGATCAAATGCTGACCATCATTGGCAAAGAGCCCTCTGCGCAGGGCATCATCACCGCGGCCCAAATTCCGGCCGCCATTGCGGCGCTGGAAGCTGCGATCGAGGTTCACGAGGCCGCCGAAACCAAGCGCCGCGAGAATCCAGGGCTCGTGGTTGAGGTGGAAGGCGACAGCGTGATGTTGCGCCAGCGCGCCGCGCCCTTCATCGATTTGCTCAGAACCAGCGCGCAGGCGGGCAAGGACGTCGTCTGGGGCGTATGAATTCAGGCACCGTGGTGGCTGTGCGCGGCAGCGTGGTGGACGTGCGGTTTGACCTGAGTTTGCCCGCCATCCACACCGTGCTGCACGCCGATGAGGGGCGCATTGTGCTTGAGGTGCTGGCCCAGCGTGATGCGCGCCATGTACGCGCGATTGCCTTGACCCCCACGCAGGGCCTGGCGCGCGGCGTGCCGGTGCTCGACACCGGCGCGCCATTGAAGGCGCCGGTGGGCAAGGGGATTCTCGCGCGCATGTTCGACGTGTTTGGCAATGCGATCGACCGCCAGCCGGCGCCGGTCGGCGTGCAATGGCGGTCCGTGCACCGGGCGCCGCCGCCGCTGTCTGACATGGCGCAGGAGTCTTTCGTCATGTACGTGGCCACCCATGCCGCCGGGCTGCACAGCGCGGCCTTGCTCGCCTGCCAGCAGGCTGGCTTCATTCCCCGTGTGTCGCAGCAGGCCGTCCAGGTGCAGACCGTGCTGGCGCTGGTCGAGAGCGGGCTCGGCGTGGCCCTTGTGCCCTCGGTCATGCAGCGCTACATCAGCGACAGGACCGTTTACCGGCCTTTGCTGGATGTGCTGCCACAAGCCGCCGTCGGGCTTGCGCTGGCGTACATGGAAGAGACCGGGAGCGCCGCCGCCGCTCGCTTTCGCCAGCTTGCCACACGCGAGTTCGCGCTTGAAAAAAGCGCTGGCAGCCTGGCCGCAAGCGAGCGGCGGCCGGCAACTCAAGCGCGGACCGTGCAAGGTCTGCCACAACCGTTTTCATGATGACCTGCCTGACCCATGCCTGGACCCGCCACCAAGCCGAGTTGCGCAACTGGGTGCGTCACCGCTTGAGAAACCCGGCGGAAGCCGACGACCTGATGCAGGATCTGTTTCTCAAGGCGCTGTGCCAGGGGGAACGCTTTTGCGCCGTACACAATGCACGGGCCTGGCTGTTCGAGGTTGCGCGCAACACGCTGGCCGACCGCCTGCGCGTGGCGCGCGAGACGATTGAGCTGCCCGACGACTTGCCCGCGCCGGCAGACGACAGCGACACGGTGGACAAGCTGACGGCCTGTCTGCCGCGTGTGCTGTCGGAGCTGAGCGCCGAGGACCGCGAGGCCATCACTCGCTGCGACTTGCAGGGCATGTCCCAGGCCGATTTCGCCACCGCCAGCGGCTTGGGCCTGAGTGCGGCCAAGTCACGCCTGCAGCGCGCGCGCCAGCGCCTCAAGGAGCGCATGACGCAAGCCTGCCAGGTGCAGCTCGACGCTGCGGGCCATGTGGCGGATTTTGTGCCGCGTCCATAGCACGCACTTCTGCGCCGGTTTTGGCGCTTGCTGATTGCTCTGTTTGTGATAGCTTCTCGCGCCCGTGCAGCATGCGCTAGAGCCTGTTTTTTCTTGAGAATAGGCTCTGGAAGGCGCCAAGCCGCCATGTTGCAGGCGGACACGATGGGCACGGCACGCATGGCACGTGCCCGGGCCGTTGCAGAAATTTTTCTGCTTTCGTGCGTCTTTTCGGCGGCTCGTTCGTCTTCACAGGCATGAGCACCCTGACTTCATCCCTTCAGCGCTGGCCGACGCGTCGGCCCGTCCTCTTTCTGGTCTTGGCCGCCGCCGTCTGGTGGGGGCTGTACCAGACGCTTTTGCCGGGCTCTGAAGCCCTGGTCGCGGCCTTGCCGGTGGATCGCGCCAGCCGCCTGGGCGGCGCACTGCAGTTCTTCCTTTACGACACGCCCAAGGTGCTGATGCTGCTGACCGGCGTGGTGTTCGTCATGGGCATGATCAACAGCTACTTCACGCCGGAGCGCACGCGCGCGCTGCTGGCCGGCCGCAGCGAGGGCGTGGCCAATGTGATGGCTGCGGCTTTGGGCATCGTCACGCCGTTTTGCTCCTGCTCGGCGGTGCCGCTGTTCATCGGCTTCGTGCAGGCGGGCGTGCCGCTGGGTGTGACGTTTTCCTTCCTGATCTCGGCGCCCATGGTCAATGAAGTTGCCTTGACGCTGCTGTTTGGCATGTTTGGCTGGAAGGTCGCGCTGCTCTACCTGGGGCTGGGCCTGGGCGTAGCCATTGCCGCGGGCTGGGTCATTGGCCGCCTGAAGATGGAAGCCTGGCTGGAGGACTGGGTGCGCGACATGCCCAGGACTTCAGCCCGGTTTGAAGACGCGGGCACCACGCTGGCCGACCGCATTCAGGGCGGCTTTGCAGCGGTGCGTGAAATCGTCGGCAAGGTCTGGCCCTACATTCTGGGCGGTATTGCCTTGGGCGCCCTGATCCACGGCTATGTGCCGGAAGACTTCATGGCCAGCTTCATGGGCAAGGACGCCTGGTGGTCGGTGCCGCTGGCGGTGCTGATGGGCGTGCCGATGTACACCAACGCGGCCGGCGTGATTCCCATCGTGCAGGCGCTGCTGGCCAAGGGCGCGGCCCTGGGCACGGTGCTGGCCTTCATGATGAGCGTGATTGCGCTGTCATTGCCCGAGATGATTATTTTGCGCAAGGTGCTCAAGCTGCGGCTGATTGCCACCTTCGTGGGTGTGGTGGCGAGCGGCATTTTGCTGGTGGGTTTTGTGTTTAATGCTGTTTTGTAAGCCAGTTTTTTTACGTCAACTTCAAGGAAACATCATGGATATCAAGGTACTCGGCACCGGCTGCGCCAATTGCAAGGCCACGATTGCACTGATCGGGCAGGTTGCCCAGGCCAAAGGCGTGGCGGTCCAGCTGGGAAAAGTCCAGGAACTGCGCGACATCATGGGCTACGGCGTCATGTCCACGCCGGGCGTCGTCGTCAACGGCAAGGTGGTGCATGCCGGGGGCGTGCCCAGCCGTGAAAAAATCGAGCAGTGGTTCACGGCCGGGGGCTGAACGCCTTGCGCCTGGCATCGGAAAACCCATGCTTTGCCCCGGACGCGAGCTGCCCGCTGGCGGTGGGCTGGCGTGATCTGCATGTGCCGGACGGGCCTGCGCGCAAGCTCATGGGTGCATGATGCTGGGCGTGAACGCAAATGCCGATGTTTTCCCCCACCAACCGCCTGTCAGGGCGGTGCCCGGCTTCGCGCTGCTGTTTTCGGTGTCGCTGCCGGCCATTCCCGGCTCGGTCGATCTGGAGGCTGCGATGCGGCTGGCCGGTGTGACACCGTTCTCGCCGCAGCAGCTCTCGGACTACCGGCGCCTGCGCGACGAAACCGAAGTGCATGTGCTGGGCCGGGCCTTCATTGAGGCCGGCCGGCTGACGCACAGGGCGATTGGCCGTATTGCCCTGGCCCCATCCGCCAGCGACCCGCATGGTCCCCGCGTGGCCGACGCGCACCTGTTTACCCATGTGGCGGGCGTGGCGCTGTGGGAGGTGTGGCTGCCCTGCCAGGTACAGGATTTTGATGTGCGGCGCTGGACGGCATGGCTCGACGACCAAGCGCCCGACAGCCTGCCGGCCCGGGTCTGGCAGGCCTTGCAGCCGCTGAGCCTTGCGCTCGGTGGGCCGCAAGCCTATCGCCAGTACCTGCCATGCAGCGTCGTTCGCCTGCCCGCGCAACCGCTTTCAGCACTCAGGGCAGGGCAGGCGGCCGACATCGTGCGCCTGTTGTGGTGCGACCGTTCGGCGCGCAGGCTCAAGCCGGAGGTGGTCGATGCCGAGCTGGCGCGCGACTACTGCGCGCACATCGGCGGCATCACCTTGCTCGGGCGCCGCGCCGCCCTTGACATTCACGGATGCCAGGACGATTCGTCCCCGCCCGATTTCGGGTCCGGCCTGCTGCCGCGCAGCGCCGTGCCGTTTCTGGTCACGCTCGAATTGCTGCTGATCGAGCGCGCCGTGCTGCTGCAGCTCTATGAACGGCTGTCGCAGCGCACGCCGGTCAGCATCGCGGCGCTGCTGGAACTCAAGCAGCAGGTCAGCAACGGGCTGGAGGAGTATTACGGCGCCACGATGGCCGCCACCCGCTTTGGCGACCAGATCGCCGAGGACGGGGAGCGGCTGTTCGGCATCATCGACCTCTACGACGCACTGATGGACCGGCTGGAGACCGTGAGCTTTGCGCTGACCACCCGCTACCAGCAGCGCATGACGCAGATGCAGTTCTGGCTGACCGTGGTGTTTGGCGCGACCGAGATCGGCTTTATTGCCGCCAGCATCGCCACCTGGCACTACCGCACCGAACTCGGCGCGGTACTGGCCTGGACGCTGGGCGCGGCCGTGGTGTCGGCGGGCGTGCTGGTCGGGTTGCTTAGTCAGCGCATGGAAAAGCGCTGAGGTTCAAGTCGTTAGAGTGCTATTTTTTTAATAGCTGTCTGTGCAATGCAGGCGTGCGCCATAGCCTGTTTTCATCACGAGTAACTGTCAACTTTCCCTGGCGCTGACCTGAAACGGTATCCCGCATCGTTGATACGCATCAAGAACGTTTCGGCGGAAATCTTCAATAATGGCGGCTGTCGCCAAACGCTCGCTGCCCTGGGCATTCCCTCATTCGCCTTATTCATTTTTTTAACCCTGGAGAAACTGACATGAGCAAGATCGAAACCGTGCTGTGCCACCCTGTCCGTACCGCCATCGGCACTTATGGCGGCAGCCTGAAGGACATTCCCGCACCCGACCTGGGCGCGGTGGTGATTCGCGAGACGCTCAGGCGCTCCGGGCTTTCCGCCGACAAGGTGCAAACCCTGGTGATGGGCAATGTCATCGAGGCCGGCGTCAAGATGAACCCGGCGCGCCAGGCGGGCATCGGTGCCGGGCTGCCGGTGGAGGTGCCGGCGCTCACCGTCAACCGCGTGTGCGGCTCGGGCGCGCAGGGCATCGTCAGCGCCGCGCTGGAAATCTGCTCCGGCATGGTCGAGTGCGCCATCGGCGGCGGCATGGAAAACATGGACCGGGCGCCCTACCTGCTGGCACAGGGCCGCTGGGGCGCCCGCATGGGCGACGTGACAATGTTCGACAGCATGCTCTACGACGGCCTGAACGATGCCTTCAGCGGCAAGCATTCCGGCTGGCATACCGAAGACCTGGTCACGCGCAACAGCATCAGCCGCGACGACCAGGACAAATGGGCGCTGCGCTCGCAGCAGCGCTTTGCGGCGGCGCAGGCCGCGGGCAAGTTCGAGTCCGAAATTGCCGCCGTGGAAGTGCCCGGCCGCAAAGGCCCGACCCTTTTCAGCAAGGACGAGCACAACCGCCCCGAGACCACGGCCGAGTCGCTGGCCAGGCTCAAGCCCGCCTTTCGCAAGGACGGCACCATCACCGCCGGCAGCGCACCCGGCCTGAACACGGGCGCGGCGGCGATGCTCGTTGCCGAGCGCGGCTGGGCTGAAAAGAACGGATTGCAGCCCATGGCCAGGCTGGTCAGCTACGGCATTGGGGCGGTGGAGCCCGGCCTGTTCGGTCTTGGGCCGGTGCCCGCTGTGCACCAGGCGCTGGCGCGTGCGGGATGGAGCGCGGCTGACGTGCAGCGCGTGGAAATCAACGAAGCCTTCGCCGCCATCACGCTGGCCTGCCTGCGCGAGCTTGGCTTTGCCGAGGACATCGTGAACGTCGAAGGCGGCGCCATTGCCCACGGCCACCCGATTGGCGCCAGCGGTGCGGTGCTGGCCACGCGGCTGATGCATTCGATGAAGAGGGACGGCCTCAGGCGCGGCATTGTCACGCTGTGCATCGGCGGCGGCCAAGGCATTGCACTGGCGCTGGAAATGCTTTAAAAGTGCTCATGGACCAACCACTACACCCTTTCACGGAACTCTTCGCCCAGTTGGGCCTGCCTTCGGACGCGCAGGGTATCGGGCAATTCCTGGCCGCGCACACGCCGCTGGCGCCCGGCATTGTGCTGGCCGATGCGCCTTTCTGGAGTGCCGCGCAGGCAACGTTCTTGAGGGAAGAACTCCTCGAAGATGCCGACTGGGCGGAAGTTGTCGATCAGCTCAATGCCGCGCTGTGGGGCGGCTAGACTGGGTTGCCGCTGGTTCAGCCGCCATCCGGCGGCGTTCAGGCGGCGTTTATTCATGGTCATTGTTTCGATACCCGGCGCCAAGCCGCAGCGCGCTCAAGAAAGAAATGGGATGACTGAAGATGGCCTTCAAGCAGATGCACCGAACCTCGGCGTTGTCGTCGCGGTGCGCGGCAGCGTCGTGGATGTGCGTTTCGATGCGCATTTGCCACCCATCCACACCGTGCTGCACGCAGACGAAGGGCGCATCGTCGTGGAAGTGCTGGCGCAGCGCGACCCCCGTCATGTGCGCGCGATTGCGCTGACGCCCACCCAGGGCCTGGCGCGCGGCATGCCGGTGACGGACACGGGCGCGCCCCTGAAAGCGCCCGTGGGCAAGGGCATTCTTTCCCGCATGTTCGACGTGTTTGGCAATGCGATCGACCGCCAGCCGGCGCCGGTCGGCGTGCAATGGCGGTCCGTGCACCGGGCGCCGCCGCCGCTGGCAAGGCGTTCCACCCAATCTGAAATTTTCGAGACCGGCATCAAGGTGATCGATGTGCTGTTGCCGCTGGAGCGCGGCGGCAAGGCCGGGCTTTTTGGCGGCGCAGGCGTGGGCAAAACCGTGCTGCTGACGGAAATGATCCACAACATGGTCGGGCATCAGGCGGGTGTGAGTATTTTTTGCGGCATTGGCGAGCGCTGTCGCGAAGGCGAGGAGCTTCATCGGGACATGGAGTCCGCTGGCGTGTTGCCCGATATGGTGATGGTCTTCGGCCAGATGAACGAGCCGCCGGGCAGCCGGTTCCGGGTCGGCCACGCGGCGCTGACCATGGCCGAGTATTTCCGGGACGACGAGCACCGCGACGTGCTGCTGCTGGTCGACAACATCTTCCGCTTTATCCAGGCCGGCTCGGAGGTGTCGGGGCTGATGGGGCAGATGCCGTCGCGGCTGGGCTACCAGCCGACGATGGGCACCGAACTGTCCGCCCTGGAGGAGCGCATTGCCAACACCGACAGTGGCGCCATCACCTCGATTCAGGCGGTGTATGTG
>JALNWC010000059.1 GCA_023231075.1 Rhodoferax sp. | reverse complement strand
GGCGTGTCGTATGTTTTCTGAGCTGCCTATGCGGCAGTGAACGTGGTGGGAGTAGTGGCGTTGGTGAGTGTGTTTTTCTGAGCTGCCTATGCGGCAGTGAACACCTGGCGGGGCTGCAGGCTGTTTGCCTGCTTTTTCTGAGCTGCCTATGCGGCAGTGAACTTGGCTGCTGGGGCTTGGTAGGTGCTCATCTTTTTCTGAGCTGCCTATGCGGCAGTGAACACCGTCACCCGTGCGATTGAAGTGGTGTGGACTTTCTGAGCTGCCTATGCGGCAGTGAACTGCAGAATGAAACAACTTGTACTGTGCGAACATCTTTCTGAGCTGCCTATGCGGCAGTGAACTGGTTGATGCTGCTGGCAATGAGGCGCGCGTCTTTCTGAGCTGCCTATGCGGCAGTGAACCCGAGCTGGCCCAGCGCACCGACCGCATCAGTTTTCTGAGCTGCCTATGCGGCAGTGAACGCATTTGATGCCCGTGGCAACGGGCAATTTTTTTTCTGAGCTGCCTATGCGGCAGTGAACGTGTAGCCAGGCTGGCGCAATGTGGCTGGGATTTTCTGAGCTGCCTATGCGGCAGTGAACAGGTCTTCACCACCGTCCCACCGTCCAAGCCTTTTCTGAGCTGCCTATGCGGCAGTGAACGCGTTTGCCTTGAGCTCTCGCAGATCATGCCATTTCTGAGCTGCCTATGCGGCAGTGAACATCAAGGCGCAGCCGGGTCGCTTCATTGTCAATTTCTGAGCTGCCTATGCGGCAGTGAACGCGGCTACAGCGGCACCGGCCTCGACCACGGCTTTCTGAGCTGCCTATGCGGCAGTGAACCACTTCGGTGACAGCAATGCGCCGCCAGTCGCTTTCTGAGCTGCCTATGCGGCAGTGAACCCATTGATGCGGTCTGTGCGCTGGGCGATCTCTTTCTGAGCTGCCTATGCGGCAGTGAACGTGGTGCAGGACGTGTGGGGCAAATACGTGGTTTTCTGAGCTGCCTATGCGGCAGTGAACGGTCCTCTGAGCCACGACGAAAACATGGCACTTTTCTGAGCTGCCTATGCGGCAGTGAACTATAAGCAAGAACAACGTCAAGAGCATCGCTATTTCTGAGCTGCCTATGCGGCAGTGAACGCTGTGGAGGATATGAAGGCTGATGGTTTGCTTTTCTGAGCTGCCTATGCGGCAGTGAACTCGATTGTCCAGGTCGGCGGCGTGTCGTATGTTTTCTGAGCTGCCTATGCGGCAGTGAACCGACTGAAAACGCGGAAACTTCAACTGTTGGTTTTCTGAGCTGCCTATGCGGCAGTGAACGCCAGGGCGCGCGCCAGCACCGTGGCATCAATTTTCTGAGCTGCCTATGCGGCAGTGAACGAAGCTCCATGCGGTTCGGAATCTTTGATGATTTTCTGAGCTGCCTATGCGGCAGTGAACCGTCCACGCATGGCTTGAGGATGGCATCCCCGATTTCTGAGCTGCCTATGCGGCAGTGAACACAGATTGTGTGCAAGACCAAGCATGGTCACATTTCTGAGCTGCCTATGCGGCAGTGAACGACCGAAGAAGGCGTGGTCGAGTTCAGCGAGTTTTCTGAGCTGCCTATGCGGCAGTGAACCGTGCGGGCGATTATTTCCAGTGCCGCACTTTTTTCTGAGCTGCCTATGCGGCAGTGAACGGCGCAAAGCCAGCGTGCAGGCGCTCGAATTTTTTCTGAGCTGCCTATGCGGCAGTGAACGGCAAGAACATTTCGACGTATCGAGATATGCTTTTCTGAGCTGCCTATGCGGCAGTGAACGCATCGAGCACAAGCGCCTGCTGCGGAGTGATTTTCTGAGCTGCCTATGCGGCAGTGAACGTTCTGATTGGGTGCGTTTTGAGCTTCGTTACTTTCTGAGCTGCCTATGCGGCAGTGAACGAAGTCGCGCCGCATCGGCATCAGCTACGCCGATTTCTGAGCTGCCTATGCGGCAGTGAACCTTGGACGCTGCCGTGAGGTGGCTTTTCAGGTTTTCTGAGCTGCCTATGCGGCAGTGAACTCACCTCTGGCATGAAGTTCAAAGCGAATTTCTTTCTGAGCTGCCTATGCGGCAGTGAACCGTCATACTTGTGCTTGTAAAAATAAACCCACTTTCTGAGCTGCCTATGCGGCAGTGAACATATTCCGAACCGCATGGAGCTTCCTGTAATTTTTCTGAGCTGCCTATGCGGCAGTGAACTGATCACGCTCGCGCTGGGTGCGTTTTCGGTCTTTCTGAGCTGCCTATGCGGCAGTGAACATACGCACCTTGTTGTTGTGGCTGATCAGCGTTTTCTGAGCTGCCTATGCGGCAGTGAACCCTTCAAGAGGACTGAATCATGAAATACATCGTTTCTGAGCTGCCTATGCGGCAGTGAACGCTGCTCAAACGAAGCACGCAGATAGGCTGATTTTCTGAGCTGCCTATGCGGCAGTGAACGTAGAGCTGCGCAATGTGCCTTTTCGCCAGCATTTCTGAGCTGCCTATGCGGCAGTGAACAACACCAGCGGCCAGTAGCACATGCTCAAAGCTTTCTGAGCTGCCTATGCGGCAGTGAACGCATCAGCGCGGCGCAGGTGGCAGGGGTTCGGGTTTTCTGAGCTGCCTATGCGGCAGTGAACTTCGTCATGAAGAAAATCTCGCGTGTCGGTTTTTTCTGAGCTGCCTATGCGGCAGTGAACGTTCCTGCTGCCTGCCTCACCATTTTTGACATTTTCTGAGCTGCCTATGCGGCAGTGAACTCCACCCCGAATCTGTCGGGGGCTCCTCCGGTTTTCTGAGCTGCCTATGCGGCAGTGAACAGCGCCGCCAATCTGGCCGTCGAGCTGCTGCATTTCTGAGCTGCCTATGCGGCAGTGAACCCAGGATGATCACCGGGCGGGCCATGCTGTACTTTCTGAGCTGCCTATGCGGCAGTGAACATCATGCTCAACCTAATGCAGTCCGGGCACAATTTCTGAGCTGCCTATGCGGCAGTGAACTTATCGTATTAATTTGGCTGACCGGAGCGGTTTTTCTGAGCTGCCTATGCGGCAGTGAACTTCTCTCCTCTAATCTCCTCTAGGCTTTTTTTTTCTGAGCTGCCTATGCGGCAGTGAACTCTAACGGCAAAGATCAGGCAAAGCTCATGCTTTTCTGAGCTGCCTATGCGGCAGTGAACGACAAAGGCAAGCGCCATGGCGACGCCGCCGTTTTCTGAGCTGCCTATGCGGCAGTGAACTTGGCGACGTGCCAACGCCGGTGTTTTCATTTTTTCTGAGCTGCCTATGCGGCAGTGAACATCTCCTCCGTACCCGTGCGCTGCATCCAAGTTTTCTGAGCTGCCTATGCGGCAGTGAACAAACCAAAAAGCAAAACTGCCTTCCCAAGGGTTTTCTGAGCTGCCTATGCGGCAGTGAACATCATGCTCAACCTAATGCAGTCCGGGCACAATTTCTGAGCTGCCTATGCGGCAGTGAACGGGTGGCCCACCACCAAGGGGGCCTCGTGCTTTTTCTGAGCTGCCTATGCGGCAGTGAACGGCAGCGCCGCAAACATCGCTTTCAGCTGTTTTTTCTGAGCTGCCTATGCGGCAGTGAACGCGCAGCCCCCAATTTTCCGAGACCGAAGAAGTTTCTGAGCTGCCTATGCGGCAGTGAACGAGAAAAGGTGCGGGTCAGCCCCATGCTGCTGTTTCTGAGCTGCCTATGCGGCAGTGAACCCAATCAGCGCATCTACCTGCATGTCACGATATTTCTGAGCTGCCTATGCGGCAGTGAACAGCTGGCGCACCGCCTGGGCGGCACGCACGGCTTTCTGAGCTGCCTATGCGGCAGTGAACCTCTCGGTGCCAAAGAGCGCGCGGGCCACATTTTTCTGAGCTGCCTATGCGGCAGTGAACGCGCGCCGGGCTGATTGACCCACGCCCCGCCATTTCTGAGCTGCCTATGCGGCAGTGAACAACACGAGGCCCCCTTGGTGGTGGGCCACCCCTTTCTGAGCTGCCTATGCGGCAGTGAACTTTACGAAAATCACATTGCGGGCCAGCGCGTGTTTCTGAGCTGCCTATGCGGCAGTGAACCCCTGCGCGGCCCTGGGTTGCGCTGCGAAACTTTTCTGAGCTGCCTATGCGGCAGTGAACTCCAGCGCGGCCTGTATATCGGTGTGTTTCATTTTCTGAGCTGCCTATGCGGCAGTGAACTGTTTACAACCTGGTGACCGAGTGCCAGAAACTTTCTGAGCTGCCTATGCGGCAGTGAACACACCGGAGGCAACGGCGGCGGCAGGGGTGAGTTTCTGAGCTGCCTATGCGGCAGTGAACGTGCAGCAGGCCGTCGTCATACCAGTAGATTGTTTTCTGAGCTGCCTATGCGGCAGTGAACTGCCGGCGGCCAGCAGCAAAGCGCCCCAGGCTTTTCTGAGCTGCCTATGCGGCAGTGAACGCCACAATGCCTGGAACCTTGAAGATCAGATCTTTCTGAGCTGCCTATGCGGCAGTGAACTCAAGGCCGCGCTCGAAGACGGCACGCTCAATTTTCTGAGCTGCCTATGCGGCAGTGAACGTTGCAGCCGGGAGGTACTGGCCGATTTTCATTTTCTGAGCTGCCTATGCGGCAGTGAACCTGCCCGGCATGCTGCCAGCCTGGCGCGCTGTTTTCTGAGCTGCCTATGCGGCAGTGAACCGGGCTTGAGAGACTGATAACTGCGTCATGATTTTCTGAGCTGCCTATGCGGCAGTGAACGACATTCTGGCCGACTTGCGCGCCGTGCAAGTTTTCTGAGCTGCCTATGCGGCAGTGAACTTCCGCACTGACGCTGACGCTGGCCGCCACGGTTTCTGAGCTGCCTATGCGGCAGTGAACCATATTAAACCTATACGGTCTGTGCCGTGGATTTTCTGAGCTGCCTATGCGGCAGTGAACTTGGATTTGTAACCGGATCATAATTCGGATTTTTTCTGAGCTGCCTATGCGGCAGTGAACGGCTGGCACCCTTGGCTACTCGGCTTATGAGTTTTCTGAGCTGCCTATGCGGCAGTGAACACGGTTGAGGAAATAAATCAGGCTCCGGCGATTTTCTGAGCTGCCTATGCGGCAGTGAACACGGATCACCCTGAGGAACACGAAACGGTTGATTTCTGAGCTGCCTATGCGGCAGTGAACCGTTGCTGTCTATGCTTTCAAGTTCATTCGTAATTTCTGAGCTGCCTATGCGGCAGTGAACCCCGTACGAGTCGCATTAGCGTCATAGCCCACCTTTTCTGAGCTGCCTATGCGGCAGTGAACAAATTGGCTGGATGGTGGGTGCGGCTTGGATTTTTCTGAGCTGCCTATGCGGCAGTGAACTGAACAACAACTGAACCGATAGACTTTGAAGCTTTCTGAGCTGCCTATGCGGCAGTGAACCCGGGCGCTTTCTGGCTCCTTCGCTGGATGGTTTTCTGAGCTGCCTATGCGGCAGTGAACCAAGCTCAGGCTTTGCACAGCCCAAAATATCATTTCTGAGCTGCCTATGCGGCAGTGAACTTCATGCCTGATTATTGGCATGGTTCTTGATTTTTCTGAGCTGCCTATGCGGCAGTGAACCTTGTGTGCGACTTTATGTCGGGCATCAAGCCTTTCTGAGCTGCCTATGCGGCAGTGAACTGATCGACGTCGACGTGTGCGTTCGGGCATTTTTTCTGAGCTGCCTATGCGGCAGTGAACGAATAATGGGCAAGGGAACAATTGCCGGGGGTTTTCTGAGCTGCCTATGCGGCAGTGAACCGCTGGACACTGCGACGTCGAGCGATACGTTGTTTCTGAGCTGCCTATGCGGCAGTGAACATAAAGGGCAACACAGTCACACTCGACATCACTTTCTGAGCTGCCTATGCGGCAGTGAACCCCAACGCGGCCTGGTCCGAGACCACGCACAATTTCTGAGCTGCCTATGCGGCAGTGAACTTTGCGATGAACAGCCCACTGACGTCCGGCGCTTTCTGAGCTGCCTATGCGGCAGTGAACGGCGATGTGCTGAACGTGCTGCTGCCCGGCCTTTTCTGAGCTGCCTATGCGGCAGTGAACCTGCAGCAGCCCGGCACGCCCTGGTGTGCGGTTTTCTGAGCTGCCTATGCGGCAGTGAACGACGGTCAGCCGATGTACCCGTCAGCCCGCATTTTCTGAGCTGCCTATGCGGCAGTGAACGTCGTGCTCGGGTGTGCCGGCCATGGCATCAATTTCTGAGCTGCCTATGCGGCAGTGAACAGCAACCCCTACGAGCTGCGCCACTGGTTTGATTTCTGAGCTGCCTATGCGGCAGTGAACGCGGCAGGGTGGGCGTTATTCATATTTTTTAATTTCTGAGCTGCCTATGCGGCAGTGAACTTTAAATATTTGCTCCACCGCCGCCACGGCGCTTTCTGAGCTGCCTATGCGGCAGTGAACCTGCGCCGCGCCCACCACGAGCTGTTGGCGCTTTTCTGAGCTGCCTATGCGGCAGTGAACAAACAAGTTGCAGGTATCAGCGTGTGCAGCGTTTTCTGAGCTGCCTATGCGGCAGTGAACTGTGCGCTCTATCAGTAGTGGCTCTGGTTTGCTTTCTGAGCTGCCTATGCGGCAGTGAACGGGTCAAGTTGTGCAACGTACAGTCTCAAGTTTTTCTGAGCTGCCTATGCGGCAGTGAACCCGGAAGCACATCCACCGACAAGCTGTCGCCATTTCTGAGCTGCCTATGCGGCAGTGAACCTTGGACGCTGCCGTGAGGTGGCTTTTCAGGTTTTCTGAGCTGCCTATGCGGCAGTGAACTCGTAGCCGCGCGGCGGCACCACCTGCAGATCTTTCTGAGCTGCCTATGCGGCAGTGAACCGCGGCAAGACACGGCAGCCGGTTCTGGTGATTTTCTGAGCTGCCTATGCGGCAGTGAACGTTTCCTTAGCCCCTGTACCCCGAGGCGCGGTTTTCTGAGCTGCCTATGCGGCAGTGAACGGCATTGCAGGACTTGATCCCGAAGCATGGGCTTTCTGAGCTGCCTATGCGGCAGTGAACGCATGTCTGGCCCTGCTGTTGCATCTCTCAATTTTCTGAGCTGCCTATGCGGCAGTGAACATTTATCAATCGCCTGGGCTGTGGCGCCGACGTTTCTGAGCTGCCTATGCGGCAGTGAACTAGCCAAATTCAGAGAAAAATCCTTGAATTCCAACAGCTTCCGACAAAAATTCCCCAAAATCCTTTTTCCAAGAGGTTTCAGAAAACCGTTGATTTCAAAGACTTTTTTCTATGATGAAAAAAAAGGGTCAAAACCAGGGCACCGTCGCAGTCATACTTAGGCCGTAGGCTCCAAACACGCCGGGGCTTGCGGAATCTTGCAGGGCACCGTGCCGTATGAACAACCTGAACGACTGCACCGTGCTCAGGCTGCGCAGTTGTACATAGGGTAAATCCAGGCGTTCGGCGGCGGTGTCGGGCACACGCACCACGGCCTCGGCGGCATCAATGCCGTGGCGGCGCATCTGGCGGCGGCGCAGGCGGTCCGGGTTGCTTTTGGCTTGCACACGGCTCACCACGCGAAAGCGGGCGGTGGCAGGCACTGACAACACGGCACTGGCTTGCACGTGGTCGCGCATGCCTGCCAGCCATGGGGTGGCCATCGTCGCGGCCAGCTCGGCGTGGCGACCGTGTAAACGCAAACAGTCGCCTAGCCACGGCGGTGCGTCTTGCACCGCCGGAAAGCTGATGCCGATGTGTTCGCTACGCTGGGCCACCAACGCCAGGTGCAGTTTGCCGAACAAGGCTCCCATCAAATGCGGCTGCGCAATTTCGGGGTCGGGCAGCAGCTTCAGGTCTACATAGTGGTCCATGGCTTCAGTCCTTGCCAGATTCACCAAACACACCACCACGCACCAGGTTGGCCAGCACAAAGTGCTGCTGCGCCACGTCGGGCACCTGGTCTTTCAACACCCAGGCATCCAGCAGGGAGTAAAAGTCCATCTTGACCTTGGGCTGGCGGTAGGCCTTGCCTTGCGAGGTGACCGAGCCGTAGGGCTCCACCGCAATCGGGATCGCTTGGCCTAGCCCATCTTCAGCGGGATACCAGGTGTCAATGGTGCGGATGGCGTTGCCGATTTTTTGGGAGTGCATGGCGGCTACCTCGTTCACCTTGTAAAGTGTCTTGCTTTTGCCTGCCTTGTCCTTGTCCAAAATCAGCTCTTGTGACGGAAACGCTTCCTGACCAGCGCCCACGCGCACATAGGCCGTCACTTGCAGCAACACGTACTTTGTTGAACCGCTCAAGCCTTGTTCCAGCAAGGCGGCCAATTGCGTCAATTCCGTTGAGTTTGCCTCAAAGTCGCGCAGCGAATGGGCCAGGGCATCAAAGGTCCAGCGTTGCACGGCTTGTCCTTCTACCAACTGGGCGACCTGCACTTCGATTTGCTCCGCACCCAAGCGGTTGCGCCACAGAAAACGACCATTGGCCAGGTTGTGTGCATAACGCCGGGCCAGCTCACCAAAGCCCGGTGTCTTGGCATAGGTCTGCACGGTGGCCAGCAACTTGGCTTGGTAGTCGGCACTGTTGCAGGCCGAGGGTGTGCCGGTGCCACCCAACACGCGCAAAGTGAAGCTGACTTTGAGCGTATCTGCGTCGGCTGGCAGCATGCTCACATCAACGGTTTGCAGGTTTGGGTTTTCAATGGCGGCATCGAGCTTGGCCGGGTCTTGGTCTTTGGTTTTGAGACGGTTGGAAATGGTGCCGCGCACCGACTTGGCCCGCACCTCGACGGCAGGCCAGGTTTGGCTGGTGTCACGTTGCGCCCACGTGCCTGCGGCAAAGAGGGCATCAGATGGGTCAATCTTGCGCTCGAACGCGAGCACGGAGGCAGTTTTGAGTGTGTTGGTAGTCGCCATGGTTTAACTCCTTGAAATCAGTCAGTAAAGGAAACGGGGGTGTATGAATCGGTGACGGGTGCTTGAAATGCGTTGACGCAGCGGTACAGACCGCTGGCGGGTGCGTAGTCTGGCCGCCAAGTGAGCTGAGCCATGTCGTCCAAGCGGTGCGGGCTGACCCACTGGCCGATGGAATACACACTCTCAACAAAACGGAACGGCACATCGGTGTCGCGTGCGCCTGCCACTGCGCCAGGAGGGTACAAGTCTGACAAAGCGGCGTATCCCACCGGTATGGGTACCAGCCAACCGTTGCGGCTGTCGGTGACCCACTCGATCACTTCGGTGGGTTCACCCACGATGGCATCTGGCACGGCTTTGCGGCTGGCGCGGTGGTTGATGCGTGACAGGTCTAGCCATGCGTCCAACAAGGTGGGCGGGGCGGCTTCACCGGGTGCGTTGGCACGCAGCTCTTCCCAGCGGTTTTGCAGTACGTCGTCACGGGACACCAAGGCAAAGCCCGGCAGCCACTGGCGGCTGAGCCGTTTGAATTGCTTGGCTTGCGAGTCCACATCACCGCCTAGCAACGTCAATTTGGCGCGTGGTGGCCGCCGCATCGCGCCGGGCAAAGGTGGCATCACGCTGCCACCTGCAATACGCATGGCGGCGACACATTCACCAACCTCGGCGGCGCACTGGGCACGTTTGGCATCGTCAAGCAGCGCTGCTCTCAACGTCACTTCAAACACCAGGGTGATGTCCAGGTGAACCCGGCCTTCTTCCACAATCGCCGCTGTGGAGCCGTCTTGCAACACGGGGTTGCGCGTCAGGCAAAAGCTGCGTGTGTAGCCGCCTTGGGTCACCTGCGCTTCAAAGCCATGGCACACCACCCCCACACTGTGGAAGTGGATGCTTGCGTCTGGCCCCATGCGTCGGGCCAGTGCGGTCATCAGCCCGGTGAAGGCGGTGATAGACGGAAAGCCCCATGTCAACGGGCTGGATATGGCATTGGCGTTTTGCACCCGTAGGCGCGGCAGCACCAGCATGGCGGCGTGTGGTGTCTGTTCATTCGACATACATGCCCTCCCGTTCTTGCGCCTTGATTTCTTCCATCATGGTATTGCGCCACTCCAAGAACTCGGGATCCCCCATGGGCAAGGGTGGTCGCAACTGTGCATTGAGCCAGTTGGCAAAGGCGGCGCTGATGCGCTCGGGTATGTCAGTGGGGGGCGCACGATCCAACTCGGCATCGGTCGCTTTCACGCCATCGTCATCCAGCCAGCGGCACTCTGATTCAGTCAATTTGCACTGGGGTGTTTGGCTCCAGCCGGGCTCCAGACTGCGCAGCTCGGCCGTGAACTGCAAGAACTCGTCAATCAGCAAATTGACCCAAGCTGCACGCTTGCTGCGGGTTGCCACATTTCGCGTGGGGTCGGTCTTTAAAAAGGCCAACAGGGCTTTGACAGCTTGGCGCACCTCGGG
>JALNWC010000058.1 GCA_023231075.1 Rhodoferax sp. | reverse complement strand
TAGCCAAGGCAATTCCGCTTTGGGTGAACCGTTACAGGAGATCCATGATGAAGATAAATACCCGAGGCGGCCTTGCCTTGCTGTCCGCCGCCGCGCTCTCGCTCGCGGTGGGCTGCAGCAGTTTGAAAACCCCCGCGACAGCCGATGTGGCGGTATCGAACGCTGCCGTTGCCAATGCTGCGGGTGCCGGTGCCGCCCAGTATGCGCCACTTGAAATGACGGACGCACGGGAAAAGCTGGCACTGGCCAACAAAGCCATGCTGGCCAAGGATTACAAGCTCGCCATTGCGCTGGCCAGCCAGGCGCAAGCCGATGCCAAGTTGGCGCAGAGCAAAGCCAGCTCCGTCAAGGCACAGGCCGCCGCCGATGTCTTGCAAGACGACATTCGCGTGCTGCGCGAAGAGCTCGACCGCCCGCGTTAAATCCATCAACCTGACAGGAAAAATCATGACTAAAACCCAATTGGCGCCGATCGTTCTGGCGGTTGCCGCCCTCATGGCGGGCTGCAGCTCGACGCCCAAAACCACCTCGATGCTGGAGCAGGCGCGAAGCGACTACACGGTGGCTCAAGGCAATCCCAACGTGGCCACTCATGCGCCACTTGAAATGAAGCTGGCCACCGAGGCCATGGCGCAAGCCAATGTGGAAGCCAATGAGCGCGGCAGCGACGACAAGATCAACAACCTGGCCTACCTGGCCAAGCAAAAAATTGCGCTCACGCAGGAAGTGACCAAACGCAGGATGGCCGAGGCCGAAATGGCCAACGCCGACAAGGAGCGTGACCAATTGCGCCTGGATGCGCGCACCAACGAAGCCAATGCCGCTCGTTTAAGCGCCGAAAAGGCCACGCAGGCAACCCAAGTGGCGCAAAGCAATGCGGCCCAGTCTCAACTTGCCGCCCAGCAAGCCCAAGCCCGCGCCGCGCAGCTCGAAGCCCAACTGGCCGAATTGGCAGCCAAAAAAACGGCACGCGGCATCATCATCACGCTGGGTGACGTGCTGTTTGGCACCGACCTGTCGCGCCTGACGCCCGACGGCATGCGCAGCGCCCGGAAACTGGCCGATGTGCTGCAGCAAAACCCGCAACGCAAGGTGTTGATTGAAGGCTTTGCCGACAGCACGGGTGGCGCAGACTACAACCAGGGCCTGTCGGAACGCCGTGCCGGCGCGGTGCGCACCGCCCTGTTGGACCTCGGTGTGGCGCGCGAGCGCATTGACATGCGGGGTTACGGTGAAGCCTTTCCGGTTGCGGCCAACGACAGCGCCGCCAGCCGCCGGCTCAACCGCCGGGTCGAGATTGTTCTGTCAGACGACAGCGGCAAGCTTATGGCGCGCTAGAACCAGGCGGGGGCGGCTTTCTGGAGCCAAACAGGTTGGCGTAAACCCAGGTAAATTCGGCCCCGATCAAAAAGATCTGGGCCGAGTAGTACACCCACAGCAGCACGACCACCAGCGAGCCGGCGGCACCAAAGCCCGACACAATACCGCTGCGGCCAATGTAGATGCCAATCAAGGCCTTGCCCAGGCTGAACAGCAGGGCGGTAAACAGTGCACCGGTCCAGACATCGCGCCACAGCACTTGGGCCCGTGGCATCACCTTGTAGATCAGCGCGAACATGGCCGTGATCAGCACAAACCCGGCGGCCGCGTTGCTGGCGCTGGCAATGCTGATCCAGCCGCCAAAAAGCGGGCTCCACAAACGTTCCATGGTGGCCAGCGCCGCGCTCAGCACCAGCGATACCATCAACAAGAAGCCGATCGCCAGAATCATGCCAAAAGACAGCAGCCGGGCACGAATAAGATGCAGCCAGCCCCGCACGGGTGCCGTGGCAGGCACCCGCCAGATGCGGTCGAGCGCGCTTTGCAGTTCACCAAACACGGTGGTGGCACCGATCAGCAACAGCGACACGCCCAGCAAGGTCGCCAGGGTGCTTTCCGAAGGTTTGCCCACGCTGGCCAGCAGCGCCTGCACCGCGTTGGCACCGGGCTCGCCCATCAGGGTGCGCAACTGCGACTCGATTTCTCCGCGCGCCGCCTCCTGGCCAAATACCAGCCCCGCCACGCTGATCACAATGAGCAGCAGCGGCGCCAGTGAAAACAACGTGTAGTAGGCCAGGGCGGCGCCCATGCTCGGCACATCATCATCCAGCCAGGCGTTAAAAACCTGTTTCAACAGAACCCAGTACAAGGGCAGGTCAAGGGGCATGATCAAAACAATGGGCGTTCAGTACAGCGTTTGCTGGCGTAGCACTTCAGCGCGCTTCATCGCCAGATAGTCTGCCCGTTCGACTTCATGCAACTGGCGCGGGTAGCGCTCGACCGCGCTGAACCAGCTTTGCAGGCGATGCTCCAGCTGCGTTGCCGGGGGCTCGCGTTGGGATGCCAGATAGCTGTCGATGGCCAGGTAATAACGCATGGTGTTGCGCTCGATCATGCCGCGCACCCCCGAAACATAGCCCGTTTCGCCGTCTGCCCCGGGAGCCAGCCTGCTAAAGCCCACTTTGTCGGCACCCAGCGTGGTCAGATAAGTCTGCATGGCCAGGCGCCCGGCGAAGCCCACGCTGTAGGCGTAGGTCAGATGCACAAACGACTGTTTGACTGGCAGTTCCACCACTTCCAGGCGAATGCGGTAATTGCTGGTGCCAAGTGGCCCTTCTTTTGCGGTGAGCGTGATGGCAAAGTAGTTTTTGGCGATTCTGGTTTCGTTGTAACGAAACACAAGCCGGGTGGCGTCTGCCATCGCCTGGGGTGTTTTTTTGCCAATGTTGACCAGCAGGCGCGTGCCCTGCGGCCCTGCGACCGCGTGGCAATATTTGGTGTTGATGTGCAGGATCATCACCTCGCACCAGTGCTCCGGTGCGCGCATTGCCGCGCTGACGGCGGCAAGACGGTAGGGCACCACGGCGTAGATGTCGCCCGCCAAACCGGTGCTGTTCTCAGACGATTGAAGCACCAGGGGCTGTCCAAACGCGTTGTTTTTCAGGGCGGGCGCCAGGCGTGTGTAATCACCCAGCAGCGCGCTTGCAGGTGCGACGTCATTTGACGCCCAGGCGCTGGCGCAGCCACAGACCAGCGCAAGTGTTGCCAAGCGGTGCCAACGACCTGGCCAGGAACGCCAGAATGGGACGGTTTTCACAGCCGGAAAGCTTCAGTCAAGGCCGTGGCGTGGCCTTGCCGCTGGCCGTCAAGCCAGTTGTAACTGGCGCCACCTTCTGCAGCTTCTGCAAACTGGCCTTGTTATTTGCTCACTTCGTGGCCGATGACGCCCCCCACGGTGGCGCCGGCGGCCGTGCCCAGCAGGCCACCGCCGACGATGTTGCCGGCGACGCCACCCATCACGGCACCGGTGGCAGTGCCTTTTTCCTGATGCGTCATGCCGGCACAGCCACTCAGGCCCAGGGCGGCCAACAACAGTGCGGCGGCAGAAATGCGTTGTGTAAAGTTCATGAGAATGCTCCAGTCAGTTAAAAATCAAATCGTGCAACGCAGAGCTTGCCGGCACGGATGAGAGGGCATTGTTGAATGCCCGCAGCAACAGGTCTGTGCGCTTGCGTACACAGGGCAAAATGTTGGGTGTACCGATCACGCGCCTATGTGCGCCGCCGCACCGACGGCTCAGAGGGAGGGGCATAGGCTCAGCGCATGCCAAATAATGACCATGGCAGACATGCATGACGACCTGAGCAGTCGTTGCGTGTATAAGGGTGACCGGGGGTGCGCTGCACCGCGGACTGCGCAAGTCGGCCACCCATGTCGCGCCCTGTCAGGCCCGCACCACGAGTACCGCATTTTGAAAATTATTCCCAAGACCTTGACCTGGCTGGCCGTGGCCCTGCTGCTGGTGGCCGGGGGCATCGCCTTCATGTTCTGGTCCTACCAGCAGATATCCGACGCCGCCATTCAGCGCCAAAACACCCGCAACGTGATCAGCATGGCCAACAAGCTGTTGTCGGGCTTGAAAGATGCCGACACCGGGCAACGGGGCTATGCCTTGACGGGTAATGAGGCTTACCTGCAACCGTACCTGGCGGTGCGTGACCAGCTGATTCCCGAGCTGAAGGCCTTGCGTGAAGAAGTTGGCAATGCCGACGCCCGCAGCAGCCTGGACACTCTGGCACCGCTGATCGAAGCCAAAATGATCGACCTCGCCAGTGGCATCGCCCTGAGTCGTGCCGGCAATCAGAACGCAGTCCGATTGCTGATGGAGGACGGCGCAGGCGAGCAGTTGATGGGCCAGATCCGCCACCGCATGGACAGCTTCATCCAGATGCAGACCGATGAAGGCTTGCGCAACGAGGCCAGCTTTGATGTCGGCATGCGCCGCTTGTTGCTCATCCTGTTTGTCGTCGCTGCGCTGGCCTTGTTGTTTGCGGTGAATTTTGCCTATTTGATTTACCAAAGGTCCCAGCAGCGGGTCAAGAGTCTGGTGCACCTGGAGACCCTGCATTTGCTGCAGGCGCAGGAAACCAGCAACCTGCTGCTGGAACAAGCCAACCACCGCTTGCAGGAGGGCGAGCAAAAACTCTGGGTCACGCTCAATTCGATCGGTGACGGCGTCATCGCCACCGATGCCGCCGCCTGCATCACGCTGCTTAATCCGGTGGCTGAAGCGCTGACCGGCTGGACGCAGGCGCAGGCGCTCGGGCAACAGATCGATGAGGTGTTTCACATCGTCAACAAGGACAGTCGCACGCTGGCCAGGATCCCTGTGGCAGACGCCTTGGCGCACGGCACGGTGCAGGGCCTGGCCAACCATACCGTGCTGATCGCCCGTGATGCGCGCGAATTTGACATTGCCGACAGTTGCGCCCCGATTCGGGCCGCCGACGGCCAGGTGGTGGGTGCCGTGCTGGTGTTTCGCAATATCTCTGAAGAATACGCGGCGCAACAGGCTTTGCGCGACAGTGCGGCCCTGGTGCAGACCATTCTCAATACGGTGGCGGACGGCCTGGTGACCATTCATGCCCATGGCGGCGTGATCGAGACCGTTAATCCGGCCATTGAACTCATGTTTGGTTACAGCGCCGCCGAGCTTGGCGGCAAACACCTGAGTCTGCTGATCCCCGAACTCGACCAGGATCATCACAATGGCTCGCTGGCTTACTACGGCGTCAGTGCCGAGGACCGCGCCAATGGGGTGGCGCGTGAAGTGATGGGTCGGCGCCAGAATGGCAGCGCTTTTCCACTGGAAATTGCCGTGAGTGAAATGACCTTGCGCGGCCAGCGCTACTTCACCTGCATCTTGCGTGACATCAGCGCGCGCAAGGCGGCCGAGGAGGCCTTGCGCAAGGCCGGCGCCCTGCAAAAGGCGATTTTCGACAGTGCCAACTTTTCCAGCATCGCCACAGATGCCAAAGGCGTGATCCAGATTTTCAACGTGGGCGCCGAGCGCATGCTGGGCTACACCGCCGCCGAGGTCATGAACCAGCGCACCCCGGCCGACATTTCCGACCCGCAAGAGGTCATTGCCCGGGCCAAGTCCCTGAGCATCGAGCTGGAGACCCGCATCAAGCCCGGTTTTGAGGCGCTGGTGTTCAAGGCTTCACGCGGCATTGAAGACATTTACGAACTCACCTACATCCGCAAGGACGGCAGCCGCTTCCCGGCTGTGGTGTCCGTCACCGCGCTGCGCGACGACCAGGAAAAAATCATTGGCTACCTGCTGATCGGCACCGACAACACGGCGCGCAAGCAGGTCGAGGCCGAGCGCGCCCGGCTGGACCTGGTGCTGCAAAACAAGAATGTCGAACTCGAGCGCGCCCGCCGGGTGGCCGACCATGCCAACCAGGCCAAGTCGGACTTTCTGTCGAGCATGAGCCATGAACTGCGCTCGCCGCTCAACGCCATCCTGGGCTTTGCCCAGTTGCTGGAATCCGGTACGCCGCCACCCACGCCGTCCCAGATCACCAGCATCGCCCAGATCCTCAAGGCGGGCTGGTATCTGCTGGAATTGATCAATGAAATTCTGGACCTGGCGCTGATCGAATCCGGCCGCCTTTCCTTGTCGCTGGAGCCCACCTCGCTGCACGATGTGTTGCAGGATTGTCAGGCCATGATCGAGCCCCTGGCCCAGCAAAAGGGCGTTCGCCTCAAGTTTGCGCCGGTCGACAAGGCCTGCTTTGTCCATGCCGACCGCACCCGGCTCAAGCAGGTGCTGGTGAATCTGCTGTCGAATGCCATCAAATACAACCGCCCGGGCGGCACGGCCGAAGTGAGCTACAGGCTGCATTCTGCGGGGCGCCTGCGTATCAGTGTGCGCGACAGCGGTGAGGGACTGAGCGCGGCCAAAATGGCGCAACTGTTCCAGCCCTTCAACCGCTTGGGCCAGGAGACCGGCGGCGAAGAAGGCACTGGCATCGGCCTGGTGGTGAGTCGCAGGTTGGTCGAGCTGATGGAGGGTGAGATCGGCGTGACCAGTACCGTGGGCGTGGGCAGTGTGTTCTGGTTTGAGCTTGACGCCGCCTCGGAACCCAGGCTGGCGCTTGACGCACTGACCGAGTTCATCACGCCGGCGCCGCTGGAGCCGACCGATGGGCGCGTGCATACCCTGCTTTATGTGGAAGACAACAAGGCCAATATGGCGCTGGTGGAGCAGTTGGTCGCCCGCCGTCCGGACCTGCGGCTGCTGGGGGCCGAAGACGCCATGCGCGGCATCGCCTTGGCGCGGGCGCACCAGCCGGACCTGATTCTGATGGACATCAACCTGCCTGGCATCAATGGCATGCAGGCGCTGGCTATTTTGCGGGAAGACGCCGCTACCCGGCACATTCCGGTGCTGGCGCTGAGCGCCAACGCCATGCCGCGTGACATCGAAAAAGGCATGGCGGCTGGCTTTTTTAGCTACCTCACCAAGCCCATTCGGGTGCCGGAGTTCATGGCGGCACTCGACGAAGGTCTGGAACTGACCGACACCCAGGCGCAATAGACTTGCCTGCCATTCAAGAAGCCGGTACTACACTGGACGCTGTTGATCTACCAGGCCGCCAGGCCTGACACAGGAGAAGCTCATGGCCATGCGCCCAAAAGTCAAAGCCGGGGAAACGGCCACCCTGACCAGCGTGGCGCCGGCGGGTCCCCAAGCCTTGCCCATCATTGGCATCGGGGCTTCGGCCGGTGGTCTGGCGGCCATTGAGGCGTTTTTTTCTGGCATGCCCAGCGAGGTTGATCCCGGCATGGCCTTTGTTCTGGTGCAGCATCTCGACCCCGACCACAAGAGCCTGCTCACGGAATTGATCCAGCGGCGCACCCGTATGCAGGTGTTTGAAGTGGTCGATGGCATGGTGGTGCAAGCCAACTGCGTCTACATCATTCCACCCAATCGCGACATGGCTTTCCTCAACGGAACGCTGCAGTTGCTGGAGCCCGCGGCACCACGCGGGCACCGTTTGCCAATCGACTTTTTGTTTGCGTCCCTGGCTTCTGACCAGCAGGAGCGCGCCATCGGTGTGGTGCTTTCGGGCACCGGCAGCGACGGTACCCAGGGGGTGCGCGAGATCAAGGCGCAAGGTGGCATGGTGATGGTGCAAAGCCCGGCTTCTGCTGAATTTGACGGCATGCCGCAAAGCGCGCTGGCGACCGGCCTGGTGGACTTCGAACTGCCACCGGCCGAAATGGCATCGCAGCTGATCGCCTACGTCGCGCACGCCCTGGGCCGACCACCGCACCCTGCCAATGAGTTGTCGGCGATGAGCGGCAATGTTTTGAAAAAAATATTTGTCCTGCTGCGTGCCCAGACCGGGCACGACTTTTCGCAATACAAACCCAGCACCATTCATCGCCGTATCGAGCGGCGCATGGCGGTGCACCAGATTGAGTCGATGGCCGGCTATGTCAAGTACCTGCAGCAAACCCCGCTGGAAGTCCAGGCCTTGTTCAATGACCTGCTGATTGGCGTCACCAATTTTTTCCGCGACCCCGAGGCTTTTGCGGCGCTCGAGGAAAAAGTCATTCCCCGGCTGTTCGACGGCAAACCGGTGGGCAGCGCGGTGCGCGTTTGGTGCACCGGTTGTTCCACCGGCGAAGAAGCTTATTCGATGGCCATCCTGCTGCAGGAACGGCTTGAATTGCTCAAGGCCAGCTACAAGGTGCAGGTGTTTGCCACAGACATCGACAGCCGCGCCATCGCCGTGGCCCGCGCGGGCGTTTACCCGACCAGCATCGCCGATCACGTGACACCGGAGCGGTTGGCAAGATTTTTTACGCTGGAGCCTGACGGCAGCGCCTACCGGATCCACAAGGCCATTCGTGACCTGCTGGTGTTCTCGGAGCAGGACGTGATCAAGGACCCGCCATTCTCGAAGCTCGACCTGATCAGTTGCCGAAACCTGCTGATTTACCTGGGCGCAGATTTGCAAAAGAAGCTGATCTCGCTGTTTCACTATGCCTTGCAACCCGGTGGCCTGCTGTTTTTGGGCTCCTCGGAGTCCGCGGGTGAGCAGGGCGACCTGTTTGCCGTGCTCGAGCGCAAGGCCAAGATTTACCAGCGCAAGGAAGATTTTCAAGGCGCCCAGCGTGCTGCCTTGGGCCGGTTTTTGCCGCCTTTGATGGATAAAAACATGTCGCCCACGCCCACCACCGAAAAAGCGCCCCACCTGGCCCAGCTCTCGCTGCGTGAGCTCACCGAGCAAACCCTGTTGCAGCAACTCGCGCTGGTCGCGGCGCTGGTTAACAGCCAGGGCGACATGCTTTACCTGCACGGGCGCGCCGGCATGTACCTGGAGCCTGCGCCGGGCGAAGCCAGCATCAACAACATTCTGAAAATGGCGCGTGAAGGTTTGCGTCGCGACCTCACGGTGTGCTTGCACAAAGCCGCAGCCAGCCGAGAAACTGTGCGCGTCGCGGGTTTGCGCGTCAAGACCAACGGTCACTTCACGCTGGTTAACCTGGGTGTTTGCCCGGTGCTGGGCGGACCGGCGGCGGCGCTTGAGTCGCCCTTGTTTCTGGTGACGCTGGAACAGGTGGCAGAGAACCTGTACCCCAGCGCGGCGACGCCGTCGGTCGCGCCCGTCATGAGCACAGCAAGCGGCAGCGACACGCTGCAATCGGATGCCCGTGTCCAGATTGCCGAGCTCCATGATGAGCTGCAAGCCAAGGAAGAGTATCTGCGCGCCATCAACGAGGAGCTGGAAACGACCAACGACGAGCTCAAGTCCAGCAATGAAGAAATGCAGTCTGTCAATGAAGAACTGCAAAGTACCAACGAGGAACTGGAAACGTCGAAGGAAGAAATGCAGTCGATCAACGAGGAGCTGAGCACCGTCAACACCGAACTTCAGACCAAGGTGGGCGATTTGTCACGGGCCAACAACGACATGAACAATCTGCTCGCCGGCACCGGCATTGCGACCATTTTTGTCGACTACAGCTTGCGCATCTTGCGCTTCACCCCGTCCGCCAGCCAGATCATCAACCTGATCCTGAGCGACGTGGGCCGTCCCGTGGCCCATATTGTGAGCAATCTGGTCGGCTACAGCAGCCTGGTGGCGGACATTCAGGAGGTGCTCAAAACCCTGATTCCGAAAGAGACCGAGGTACAGACGACGGATGGCAAGAGCTACACCCTGCGCATCTTGCCCTACCGCACGCTGGATAACGTGATCGAGGGCGCCGTGGTGACCTTTGTCGATGTGACCGAGGTCCGGCGAGCGCGTGAGGCGTTGCAAAAGGTCAATGCGCTGTTGCGCCTGGCCGTGGTGGTGCACGATGCGCACGACGCCATCACCGTGCAGGCGCTGGACGGCCGCATCATTGCCTGGAATCCGGGGGCCGAACATCTGTATGGCTGGTCCGAGGCCGAGGCCTTGCGGCTCAATGTGAGCGACCGCATCCCCAAGGCACTGCAAGCCATCGCCCTGGACCAGGTGCACCAACTCAGCCAGGCGCAGACGCTGGCGCCGTTCCAGACCCAGCGTCTGACCAAAGATGGCCGAACGCTCGACGTGTCACTCACCGCCACCGCCTTGGTCGACCAGGCTGGCAACGTGGACGCCATTGCCACCACCGAGCGCGCCAGCGACGTCGATCCGGTGGCCGAGGGAGCGCCACCGCCATGAGCCACGGTGCTTTGACGACCGAGCAGCTGATGCACGACCTGCAGGTGCATCAGGTCGAGTTGCAATTGCAGAACGAGGAGTTGCGACGGGCGCAATTGGCACTCGAGTTGTCGCATGCACGCTATTTCGACCTGTATGACCTGGCGCCGGTGGGTTACCTCACGGTGGCGGCCAGTGGCCTGATTGTGGAAGCCAACCTGAATGCGGCCACCCTGCTCGGCATGGCCCGCAGTGCGCTGGTGAAGTGGCCCTTGAGCCGTTTCATTGTCAAGGCGCATCAGGACAGCTTTTACCAATGCCGTCGGCAATTGCTGGAGACCGGACAGGCCCAAAGTTGCGAACTGCAGGTGTTGCAAGGCGATGGCGTCACGCTGTGGGTCAGGCTCATTGTGAGTGCGCTGCAGGACGGGTCTGATGCGCCTGCGTTGCGCGTGGTCCTGACCGACATTTCCGAGCGCAAACGTCTTGACGAGGCCTTGTGTGAGACCAATAAAAACCTGGAACTGGCCAAGCAGCAGGCCGACCGGGCGAACCTGGCCAAATCCGAGTTTTTGTCGAACATGAG
>JALNWC010000057.1 GCA_023231075.1 Rhodoferax sp. | reverse complement strand
ACCTTTGGATTTGCTTGAAAAATAGGCATATTTCGGCGAAATTCAGTAGATTTCTAGTTTTTTGAAGATGATCACATTTCGTAGGCCGTTGATTTATATGAACTTTTTAAATCGAAGGGGGTGCTGAGTAGTTACGCTGTTTTTTGTCTTGTTCATGCTTGGCGCACTGTGGCTTCATCCACGACCTTCCTATGCTGCGTGGGGAAGCTGGGTAGGTCAGCCCGGCATGTCGGTTGCCATCCTGATCTTCTTTGCCGCGCTGCTGTCCCACATGTGGGTTGGGCTACGCGATGTGCTGCTCGACTACGCACGCCCAGCCGGACTGCGCTGCTTTTTGCTGGGCTTGTTGGGCATCAGCCTGTTTGGGACGGCGGCATGGGTTCTCTGGCTGCTTCTGCAAGTGCAGAACTGAAAACCTCCGTCAACGACAACGATAAATGGAGCCACCCATGAAACTTTCCATCTCCCGCTACAACCCTGAGCACGACGAGGCGCCCTATCTGCAGGACTACGAGATTGAACTCACCCCCAGTGATCACATGCTGCTGGACGTGTTGATCCGGCTCAAGGCGCAAGACCACACCCTGACGCTGCGAAAGTCTTGTCGTGAAGGCATCTGTGGTTCGGATGCCATGAACATCAACGGTCGAAACGGTTTGGCATGCATCACGCCTGTAGGCGATCTGAGAGAACCCGTGGTTTTGCGTCCATTGCCGGGTTTCCCGATTATTCGCGATCTGGTGGTTGATATGACCAACTTCCTCAAGCAATACCACTCGATATCACCCTATCTCATCAATGATGAGGCGCCCCCAGACAAGGAGCGTCTGCAATCGCCCACAGAGCGCGACAAGCTAAATGGCGCCTACGAGTGCATCATGTGTGGTTGCTGTAGCAGCCAATGCCCGTCTTTCTGGTGGAACCCGGACAAATTCGTCGGGCCGGCAGGCCTGATTCAGGCCTATCGATTCATCTTCGACAGCCGTGATCGCGCAACGCAACAACGACTTGACAATTTGAACGATGCATACCGCCTGTTCCGCTGCCGCACGATCATGAACTGCTCTGAAGTCTGCCCCAAGGGCCTGGAGCCCTCCCACGCCATCGAGAAGATCCGGTTGAAAATGTTGAAGATTGACACGCCCGGTGGACTGCCCGTCCACCGGGCGTCGAGCATCGGAAACGGAGAAAAAAAATGAAGATCGGCATGATCGGTTTGGGTCGGATGGGTGCCAACATGGTGCAACGCCTGATACAAAAGGGCCATGAATGCGTTGTTTATGACACGCAGTCGACGGCAGTGGCCAGCTTGGAAGAAGCCGGTGCGACCGGCGTCGCATCGATGCAGGAGATGGTCGCGCAAATGGCCAGACCGCGCGCCATCTGGCTGATGATTCCGGCTGCCATGGTCGACCATGCGTTGAACGACCTGGTGCCACTGCTCGCCCCTGACGACATCGTCATCGATGGCGGCAATTCGTATTACCGCGATGACATGCGTCGAGCTGCCGAGTTGAAGGCCGCAGGCATTCACTATCTGGATGTAGGCACCAGTGGTGGCGTAGCCGGCCTTGATCGCGGCTATTGTCTGATGATCGGTGGCGAAACCGAAACCGCTGCGCGCTTGCGGCCGATCTTTTCCTCCCTCGCTCCTGGAATGGCGGTCGCAGCGCGGACCCCGGGCAGGACCGCCGGCGGTGGTGACGCTGAAGAGGGTTTTCTGCATTGCGGCCCGCATGGTGCCGGTCACTTCGTCAAAATGATCCACAACGGCATCGAATACGGCATGATGGCTGCTTATGCCGAGGGCTTCACCATTCTGCGCAACGCCAACGTGGGCAAGCGAACGCACGACAACGATGCTGAGACGACACCACTGCACAACCCGGAGTTTTACAAATTTGACATGAACCTGCCCGAGATCGCAGAAGTCTGGCGGCGCGGCAGCGTGATCGGTTCCTGGTTGCTCGACCTGACCGCTCAAGCCCTCCATAGGAATCCTGAACTCGACACCTACGGCGGCCGCGTCTCGGATTCCGGCGAGGGCCGCTGGACGATCCAGGCGGCCATCGACGAAGGGGTCCCGTCGAATGTTCTTGGCGCCGCGCTGTTCGCGCGTTTTGCGTCACGCGGTCTGGCCGATTTTTCCAACCGGGTTCTGTCCGCAATGCGCAACGAGTTTGGCGGCCATATTGAAAAGACAGTTGAGTAGCTGCAAAACATCCGAGACACAAGAAGTCCTGATCGTGAATTTTTGGGAGGTAGCCACGTCCAAGAAGCATAGTGCGCCAATGGTGAAAAAGAGTACAAGGATCAACATACACAATCCAATACACCCTTTCAACGGGCTCGTTGCTCAATTGGGGCTGCCTTGTGATGAAAACGGCATTCGCCATTTCTTGGCGACACACACGCCACTCGCGGCCGGCGTCGATTTGCCTGATGCAATCTTTTGGCCCCCGTCCACCGCGACGTTCTTGCGGGAAAGCCTTCTTGAAGATTCGGACTGGGCGGTAGTCGTTGATCAACTCAGCGCGTCTCTTCGACCTCTCGGAAAATAGGCTGCCTGTCGTACCGGACCGGAGAAACATCATGCCAAAAAGAAACGATGATTCCAGTGGACACATTGTGCCGTGCGCACAATGTCTGAAAGAGGTGCCGGTTTCCGAAACAAATATCTTCGAGGCTGTTGACTACGTCGCCTACTTCTGCGGACCGAAATGTTATTCAAAGTGGGCAACCCAGGACGAAGACCCTGAATGGCAGCGGTCAAAAGACTAAAGACTTGTTCAGGTCAGCCGGGCTTGGCGTCGTGCGCGTGCAGCATGGTGTCGATGGCCAGTGTCGAGTGCGCGTAGGCCGCACCCGCGCGCATCTCGGCCGCAACCCAGATGGCCTCCATGAGTTCCTGCTCGGAGGCGCCAGCCTTCAGCGCCGACTGCGTGTGCCCACGAATGCAATAGGGACATTGGGTCACGTGCGCCACAGCCACCGCGATCAGCTGCTTGGTCTTGCTGGGCAAGGCGCCGTCGGCAAACACACTGGCGCTGAAGGCTTTGAAGGCGTCCAGCGGCTTGGGCGCGAGCTCACGGCGTTTGCGCGCGACTTCGGCCCCGGCATGGGGGTAAATGGCATTGTCCATGGCATCTCCTTTGGAATTGACAGGTGTGGTTCAACTCGCGTCACGGGCTGGCGCTGATAAGCTCTGGTGCAAGAAGAAATTCTCGCAGCGCGACCGCGTTGTTGTGTGTTTCGTCATGCGCGGCATACACGAGCGTGACGGGGCCCTTGCGCGCCAGTGTGCGCAAGGTATCGAGCAACTCCGCGTGTGGGCGCAATTCGGCCGCATAGCGCTGGCGAAACTCCTGCCAGCGCGCGGGGTCATGATCGAACCACTGGCGCAACGCGGTGCTGGGCGCAAGCCCCTTGGCCCATTGATCCACGGCCAGACTCTCCTTCTTGATGCCCCGCGGCCACAGGCGGTCAATCAATACACGCGCGCCGTCGTCGTGGGATGGAGGATCGTAAGCGCGCTTGATCCGGATATGGCTGGCTGGAGTTTTCGTGCTCATGAAGATGCCCTTGCAGCAGTCTGGCACTGGCTCTCGCCGGCGGGCCGGTGCGGCCAGCGCAGCGCGCTCGACCGGGGCCCCTCGCAGGCTGCAAGGTGTGCCGAGATGATCATGCTCGGAAACTTCATGGTTTAGCTCCCGATGAACGTGATAGAAGCCAGACGATGGCACGTTCGCCGTATTTGAATCTGCAATTGCCACACAGCAAAGCATACGCGTGGTGCGCGACACGATTGCTCAGTAGGGATATTTAACATGCATCTTATGATGGGCGCTTGTCAGACTGGGAGCAACAGCCAACACACTGAAACCGCATGATGGAATCGAACAAGCCCAAGACCATCTTTGCGCGCTCCGTCCTCAAGGCTACCCGTTCCAAGCCTGGGGGAGCGAGGGAAATGGCTGAACCCGAAGCCGCCTATCCCAACCTTGACGCACTGCTGACGGCGGTGCGCAATTGCCGTGTGTGTGAGTCGCATCTGCCGCTTGGTCCTCGTCCGGTGCTGCGAGCGGGTGAGGCGGCGCGTATCCTCATCGTGGGGCAGGCGCCCGGTGTGCGCGTGCACACGACCGGCATCCCATGGGACGACCCGAGCGGGGAGCGTCTGCGCGCATGGATGGGTGTGGACAAGGCGCTCTTCTATGACGAATCGCGCATCGCCATCATTCCCATGGGTTATTGTTATCCGGGGCGCGCAAGGAGCGGTGATTTACCGCCGCGTCGTGAATGTGCGGCGCTCTGGCTCGACCAGTTGCTGTCCCGGATGCCGCGGATTGAATTGACTCTGCTGGTCGGTCAGTATGCGCAGCACCATTTTCTGGGTAGCCGCCGCAAACCGTCACTGACCGAAACGACGATGGCCTGGCGGGAGTATGCGCCGCGATTCATCCCGCTGCCGCACCCCTCGCCGCGCAACCAACCCTGGTTCAAGCAGCACGCCTGGTTTGAGGAGGACGTGGTACCCGCGTTGCAGGCACGCATCAATGCCATGTTCGCTCGCTGACGGCCGGCGCGTTGCTGTTGCGCGGTCTTTGCGTTGAGCACGTCACCAGTCCAGCCAGAGACCTCGACTTGATTGGGCTTGGTCGTCCTGAATACCCACGTTGAAGTCGCGGTTGCTGGTGAACAAATAAAGATGCATCTTATATCTATTTTATTATGAAGATGTGCATCACCGGTCTGCCGGCGCTTTAACTGCAAGGAATTTGATATGCCATCCGCCGTCTTGTGTACCGAAGAGGAAATTGTTCAATTGGTGAACCGGTTTTACGAAAGCATTCGCAAGGACGAGGTGCTGGGTCCGATAGTCAACCCGCATGTGAAAGACTGGGATGCACATCTGTCCACCATGGTGGACTTGGGGTCATCCACATTGCGTGGCAGCGCCCGATTTCCCGGCGCGCCCATGCCCAAGCACACTGCACTGCCGAGCCGGGATGCGGACAAGCTGGTGGGAGTCGCGTGATGGACAGCGCCATTCTGAGTCTGCTGGGCGCTTTTTTGCTGTCGATCATCGGCCTGTTCGTGTTCATCTGGTCTTCGCGCAAAGGCCTGCTGGTGGAGAACCCGAAGGCCGCTTCGGTGATCTTCGCGCGTGGCGAGATCGGGCGGGTTGACGATCCGGCCCTTGCGGACGCGGCACAGGATTCCATGCAGGCAGCGGCGCTGGAGCCAGGTCACCCGCTGCACGTCGCTGACGCGACCGAACTGCAGGACCGCATCGCGTCCGACCAGTCGAGTGCTTTTCCGGTCTTCATGTTCATCGCCTTCGCCTGCTTCTGGCTGTTGCTCGGCTCGCTGGCGGGCTTGACCTCCTCGATCAAGCTGCACCAGCCCGACTGGCTGACCGACCAGGCCTGGCTGACTTTTGGCCGCATTCGCACGGTGCACCTGACTGCCGTGTTGTACGGATGGATCAGCAATGCGGCGTTGGGCATGATGCTGTGGCTGTTGCCGCGCCTGCTGCGTACCCACTTGCACGGGGCGATCTGGGCCATGCTCGGCGGCGCCCTCATCAACATGGGGATCGCCGCTGCCATCGGAGCCATTTCGTCCGGCCGGACCGACGGCATGGAATACCTGGAAATTCCGTGGCAAGTCGCCATTCTCATCTTCGCCGGTTTTGTGCTGGTGATTTTGTCGGTGTTGTACACGCTGGTAAACCGCAAGGTCGAACACTTATATGTCAGCGTCTGGTACATGGTGGCGGCATTGTTATGGATTGCCCTGCTGTTTCTGGTCGCCAAACTGCCTGGTGTGCACACGGGCGTGCAACAGGCCACCACCAACTGGTGGTACGGTCACAACGTGCTGGGCCTGTGGTTCACGCCGGTCAGCGTAGGTGCTATTTATTATTTCTTGCCGAAGATCATCGGCCGGCCGGTGCGCTCCTACAACCTCTCAATACTGGGTTTCTGGACGCTGGCCTTCTTTTACGGTCAGGTCGGCGGGCATCATTTGATTGGCGGACCGGTGCCAGGCTGGCTGACGACGTTGTCAATTGTGCAAAGCGTGATGATGGTCATTCCGGTCGTCGCCTTCAGTATCAACATGGGCGGCACCCTCAAGGGGCGAATGCATCTGGCGCGCTACTCGCCGACGCTGCGCTTCATGATGTTTGGCGGACTCATGTACTTCGCATCGTCGCTGCAGGGTTCGCTTGAAGCGCTGCGAAGCGTCAACCAGGTGGCCCACTTCACGCACTTCACGGTGGCGCACGCCCACCTGGGCGCTTACGCTTTCGTCACCATGGTCCTGTTCGGCGCCATCTATTTCATGATGCCGCGCGTGCTGAACTGGGAGTGGCCGTACCCGAAATTGATTACGCTGCACTTCTGGCTGTCAGCAATTGGCATTGCCATCTACTTTATCGGCCTGTCGGCTGGCGGCTGGCTGCAGGGCGTGGCCATGCTGGACGCGGCCCGGCCGTTCATGGACTCGGTCACATTGACCCTGCCTTACCTGAAATGGCGCACGGCGGGCGGCAGCCTGATGGTGCTGGGCCACATCGTCTTTGTCGGCCATTTCCTGGCGATGGCATTGCGCTTTGGTCCGACGCGCACCGGCGCCGCCCTATTCTGGCAAAACAACAAACGGGAGCTTGCGCATGGACAATGAAGTCAAGCTGGTTTCAGGCGCCATGGTGGCCTTGGCCGTTGCCACCGCCGCACTGGTGGTCATGCCCTACATGGAAGTGCGTGACATTCAGCCGCCGCCCGGCCTCAAGCCCTATACCAGCGCCGAACTGCGCGGGCGCGGGGTTTACATTGCCAACGGCTGCGTCTATTGCCACAGCCAGCAGCCGCGCGACCGCAACTTCGGCCCCGATTTCGAGCGCGGCTGGGGGCGCGCTTCGGTGCCGGGCGACTACATGTACGACAAGCCGCACCTGCTGGGCAGCATGCGCACCGGACCGGATTTGTTCAACATCGCTTCGCGCCAGCCCAGCAAGGACTGGCACCTGGGTCACCTTTACCAGCCGCGCGCCTATGTGCCGGGCTCGATCATGCCGTCCTATCCTTTCCTGTTTACCGTCAAGGACGCGAAGGAGGCCGAGAAAGAAGGCGAACAGCCTGTGTCATTGCCGCCCGCTTATGGTCCGAATGTGGGCCAGGTGGTGGTGCCGACGCCCGAGGCGCTGGACCTGGTCAAGTACCTTCTGGCCTTGAATCATACCTATCCGGTGTTGCCGCCCGCTCCCAACCCCTAAGCCGAACACGAGGTCCATCGATGCCAAAAAAATCAGAATCTGGCAGCCGTGCTCAAGCGCGCGAACAGGAGGACCCGTCCGAGCGGAATCGGCCGATTCCTTTGATCGTTGCCATCATCACGCTGGCGGTGGTGATTTTCGGTGTCAGCTACATCCTGCTTTCGGAGCCCTTTGGCCGGGCCGATCTTGGCGACCGGCGCACCGTGGCCGATTTGAGGGCGCCTGTAGCCGGCGCGGCGGCAGCAGCCGTCGATGGCAAGCAGTTATTCACCGCCAACTGCGTCCCCTGTCACCAGGCGACCGGCAAAGGTCTACCTGGCGTGTTTCCGCCCCTGGACGGCTCGGAGTGGGTGGGCGGTGATGAGCGTACCGTTGTCAATATCCTGCTGCACGGTGTGAGTGGGGAGCTGACGGTGATGGGCAACACTTTCAAGGGCGCGATGCCTTCATTCCAGCAACTCAATGACGCAGAGTTGGCGGCAGTCGCCAGCTATATCCGCTCCGGATGGTCTAACAAGGCTGGCGCCATCAAGGCCGACCTGTTTGCCAGCGAACGCAAGAGCAGTACCCGCACGGCGCCGTTCAACGGCGAAGCCGAGCTGAAGTCCTTGATGGACAAGGCGCCGTGATCTTCTCCGGAGGCGGTATGCGGCCGATCCGCAAGCGTCCTGCCCGATGCTCAAAACTGCGTTGCTGAGCGTCAGCCTGGCAGTGGCTGGCTATGCCTGTTCAGCTTGGCTGACCCACGACTTTCAGGTCTGGACGGCCGAAGGTGCGCGGCGCCTGGAAGTGGCCCTGCAGCCCATCGCTGCGCCTTCCGTGCAAATTGACGGCCCCGGCTTGGCCGCACAACCCTTGTATCAACTCTTGTCCGATGGCCAATCCGTGACCCTGGTTGACTTCGTCTACACCCGCTGCCAGACCGTGTGTCTGGCGCTGGGCAGCGTTTATCAGCAAATGCAGACGACGCTGCAGGCGGCCAGTCAAACCGACCTCTCGGCGCACCGGGTGAAACTGCTGTCGATCAGCTTCGACGGACAGCACGACGACCCACGGATTCTGCAGGCCTACGCAGCGCGCTTGAGCGCCGATCCGCTGCTGTGGCACTTTGTTCGTGTGCCGGATCCGAAAGAAACACAGCGCCTGCTGGCGGATTTTCAGGTCATCGTCGTCCCTGACGGCCGAGGCGATTTCGAGCACAACGCGGCGCTGCTGGTGGTAAACCAGCACGGACAACTGGTGCGCATCTTTGATTATGCGGAGCAGCAATTGGCCCTCGACTACGCCCGCGACCTGGCGAACGCCGCTTCACCACGATGAAACTGGCTCAGTTTTGGCGCAAGTGGCATTTGGCCATTGCAGGCTTGGCGCTGTGCCTGCTGGCCCTGCCCGGCGCACGACTGTTTCTTGAGGCCAGCATGACCCGCCACATGCTGGTTCAGTTTCCCCTGCTTGCCCTCATCGGTTATGGGTCCGCAGGGGCGTTGCCGCGCAACTGGATGCGGCGTCTGAATTCATGGAACGGCTACGGCATCAGCGGCTTGTTCGCCAGCGCCGTGATGCTCGCCGTATTGATGATCCCCCGCGTCCTGGACCTTGCCTTGGTTGACGGCCGCATTGAACTGGTCAAATGGCTGGCCCTGCTTGTGTGCGGCGCAGCCGTGCGCCTGTCATGGCAGCCTGCTGGCTTGCTGGTGCAAGGCTTCTTTCTTGGCAACGTGCTGCCCATGACGGTCGTTGTGGGCTATCTGTTTGAAAGTTCGCCGGTGCGCCTGTGCAACGCCTACCTCCTCGACGATCAGGAAAGGCTGGGGCAAAGCCTGCTCTGGATTGCGGCAGTCACCGGGTTGGTTTGGTTTGCCATCCTGGTGCGTGCGATGATGCGCGGAGAGGCGGCGACCGCGCTACCAACACCTTCCGAAGATGATCCGAGCACGGCAAAATGAATTCTGTTTGCGCAGCCATTGACCTTGGCCTAAGCGGGACGGGAGTTGATTTTCTTTAACGAACGTCGAGTCCATGATGCGTACATTCTTCATCGTTGTGTCAGTTCGATGGTCTGACAGCACTGGATGCAGTCCTTTAAAAGACGCGCCTTGCTATTCGCCACCGGACAGGGGAAACAATTTTCTTCTGAGTGCTGTTAGTTGCGCGATCGTCAAGAATGAACAGGCATCACTGTGCGTTGAATCTTGGCGGTCAATGGGGTCAGTGAACGGCAACTTTCGATTGAAGACCGGCTGGACAATCGGCTCGTGACCAAAGACCCGTTCTGGTGGAGTACGGACACCCAACTGGTTGAAATCGTGGTCAAACAGCTGACTGTCGGGCTACTGATGCGAATGTCAGGTGTCGGGCAGACAAATTGGACTTCTGTAAACCCGCTAACGATCAGCGTTTATCTGCCGCGCTGCAATGCTTGTAGAAACCATCAACGCCTCCCGCGGCAGATAAACCATGTTGAACTGAACCGCCGGTGCAGGCGGTAGCGATAGGGGATTGCAAGCTTTTCCCCACTTGTTGGGTCAGATCATAGCGCGGCAACAGTCCAAATCTGATGCTCAGTCATCCCTTGCAAAAACGCAACAGACCCCGACTGGATGTCGGCGCATCGAACTTTTGAAACCTGCGTCGAGATTTGCCGACGCGATGCGCAGGCCTGTCCCCGCCAGCATCACCACCGGCGTGCAAACTACCTGCTGACTCCAAAGCACCTTGCGTCATTCACGGTGGCCCGCGTTGCTGTGGCAGCACCATTGATCCTGCAACGGGCAGCCGCCTGGCCCCGGCCAACCTCTCAACCGTTCGCAAGTGCCCCATCTTGCACGCCGGGCACAAACCCACATCCAGTCTGGCCACGCGCGCCATGAAGGCCTGTGCCGACGCCAGCGCCTGCGGGTTGATGGGCGGCATCTGCAAAGCCAGCCTGGCGGCATTGAGCTTGCTGCCCTTGCACGCAGATGCCAGCACCCCGTAGTGGCGAATGCGCTTGACCCCCGTGGGCAGCACATGCAGCATGAAGCGACGCACAAACTCCGTACCTTCAAGCCGGTGCAGGCGTTTGCCGCCTCTGTCATCGGCACGCACCATAAACGCCACTTCTTCGGTGGTGACGGCGCGAATGCGCTCATTGCCGATGGCCGTGCGATGCGTGTAACGGCTCAGGTACTCCAGCACCTGGGCAGGACCTCCCAGCGGGGCTTTGGCATACACCACCCAGTCATGCTGGTAAAGCTGCTTTTGCCGCTGGCACCAATCAAGCTGTGCGCCCTGCGGGTCACGCTCAATCTGGTGGCTGGTGTGGGCGGCTGTCAGCGCCGCCATGAACTTGCCACGAAACACCGCAGACAAGGCCGGGGTTGGAAACAGGAAATCGGGTTT
>JALNWC010000056.1 GCA_023231075.1 Rhodoferax sp. | reverse complement strand
TATCGAGGCGCTGCAGCAAGGGCTGGATTTTGTGCAGGCGTCGCGTTTTGTGTCCGGTGGCACGGCCGAGAACACCCCGCTGTCGCGTGACTTTGCCATCCGGTTTATCCACGCGCCCATGCTCAGTCTGTTTTCTGGCTTCAAGTGGACCGACACCACCCAGGGCTTTCGGGCCTACAGCCGAAAGATGTTGCTTGACCCGCAGATTGCGCCGTTTCGTGACGTATTCCAGACCTATGAGCTGCTGGCCTATTTGTCATACCGGGCGCCCAAGCTCGGCTACCGCTGCACCGAACTGCCCACCAGTCGGCGCTACCCCAAGGGCGAAGTGCCCACCAAGATCAGTAGTTTTAAGGGAAACCTGTCGGTGCTTCAGGTGCTTTTTAAAGCGTGTTTTGGCGCCTATAACCCCGCATGATTTTGAATCAGGCGCCAGTCCGTGAAGCCCGCCACAGCAAACTCATCCACCGCAAACCGCAAGCGCTGCCCCGCCTGCAGCAAACCCCTCCAGCACGTGCGCACAAAATCGGGGTCACGCACAAAATCGGGGTCAGGTCTTGCCATCCAACATTGATCGTAGATCACTACTGAACATCCGGTGCTGCAGTCACTTGTGCAATAACCTCTGCTAACAAACCAGGGCGAATATGCAGACTCGACTGCGTAGGAATCTGTTGCAGCAAATTGATCACCTGATTTTTGCTTAGTTGCTGGCGACGAATGGCACGAATGAGCAAACCCAAACTACCGTGCGCCCTAATATTCAACGCTTTGGCGGCCAGGCGTGCGGCAGCATCATCTGTGAGTAGCCAGGCATCTGGACAGGTCAAGCACAGGTTCAACGCCTCATAAATGAACAGCCGATCTAGTCATTGCCGCCCAAGCCCCAGCGCACGTCTTCTTGGACAAACTGCTGAACCAGGGCTTCCTGGTGGGACTCCAGATAACGTCGCAGGGATTCCGTCACAACAAACTCCATACTTGTAGCCCAGCCGTGATCTACCATTTGCTGAGCTTGGCGTGCCAGTTGATCAGGAATGTTGGCTTGAATCAGCGTTGACATGTGGTTTCTCCAATGTAATAAAGCTAGACAGCCTTCAGTCAGCGACTGCAGTTGTTGTATTTTATGGCCGTAGTGTTGCTGCTGGCGCTGCAAGAAGACGACCCCGCCACAGCAAACTCATTCACCGCAAACCGCAAGCTCTGCCCCGCCTGCAGCGAACCGCTTGAGTGCGGTTTTTTTAAATCGATGCTCATTCCAGCGACAACACCAGGCGCTTGCCCAATACGCTGGCGGCTCGGTCCAGTGTTTTCAGCGTAAATTGGGGTCACGTAAATTGGGGTCAGGTCTTGCAATCCAGCGGGCTTCGCGTCATGCGCCCGGCAACATGCTAAGCTACTCGCCATGAAACTCCTACTCAAATGGCTGCTCAGTGCCGTCGCCCTGCTCTGTGTGGCCTACCTTTACAGCGGTGTCGTGGTCAGCAGCTTTGGCGCTGCGCTGATTGCCGCCTTGGTCATCGGGCTGTTCAACATGGTGCTGCGTCCGGTGCTGGTCTTGCTGACCCTGCCGGTGACCGTGGTCACATTGGGGCTGTTTTTGTTTGTCATCAACGCCTTGATGTTCTGGTCGGCCGCCGGCATTCTGGAAGGATTTCACGTGCGCGACTTCTACGCGGCCTTGTGGGGTTCACTGATCTACTCGGCACTGGGGCTGCTCATTGACGCAGCCTTCGGCCGGAAATAAATTCCTGAATAACGCGCTATGACGGCTCCTGTGCCTGCTCTTTGAGCAAGGCTTCGATCTGTCGGCGCCGGGTGTCGATGATCGACGCGTCGATGTGATCGGCCGAGGCATTCACGGCACCCGCTGCCCGCGGCCGATCCTGCGCTGCTTTCAACCGATCCAGCGCGCCCGCATAGTCCAACTGCGCGACCCGCGCCTCGGCCTCGGCGCGCAGGGCACGCAAATCCTGCTTTTTCGCTGCGTAGACGCTGGCCAGCCACTGCCAGGCCATGGCATCCTGCGGCTGGCCGAGCAACCAGCCTTGCAGGTCCTGCGCGGCCTGGTCCAGCGCCTGCGCTTGTCCGCCCTGCAAGGCCATCCGGGCCTGCAGCATCAGGTCGGGGCGGCGCAACACCGTCGCCATCGCCGGCTTGCCGGCTTCCAGCCCGAGGCCGGCAGCCAGGGCCTGCGCTTGCGGGCGCGAGCGGTCGCCTGCCGCCAGTTCAATTTCAAGACCCAACCAGCGCACCTGGCGCAGCGCTTCGGGGTCGTCCGCGACCAGGTTCTGCAGTCGCGCCCATTGCTTGCGTGCCTGGGCCGCATCACGCAGCTGCATGGCGGCCATGGCCGCGCCATAGAGGCTGCCCGCCTGTTGCGCTGCGGCCCGGCTCTTCGCCAGCCCGGCATCATCGGCCTGCGCCAGCCAGCCGCGCAGCGCGTCGACACCGGGGTTGGACAGCACCCGGGCACGCGCCGTCAGCATGGCATGGGTCATGCCAGGACTGGCCGCGGCCGCCTGCGGCGCGCCCAGCGGCAAACGCGACTGCATGTCGGCGATGCGCTCGGTGGTGAGCGGGTGGCTGCGCAGATAAGGGTAGGCGCCGCTGTCGTTGAGCCGGGCCGCCTGCTGCAGCTTGTCGAACATGCTGACGAAGCCCTGCGCTTCAAAGCCGGCCTGCGTCATCAGGCCAAAACCGATGCGGTCGGCCTCGCGCTCCATGTCGCGCGAAAAATTCAGCTGGCCTTGCACTGACAGGGCTTGCCCGCCGACGATCAGGGCATTGCCGGCGTCGGGGCTTTTGTTCGCCGCCAGCGCACCCAGAACCATGGCGCCGATCATCCAGGGCGTTTGCTGGTTGCTTTTGGAGATCAGGCGCGAAATATGACGTTGGGTGACGTGGCTCAGCTCGTGACCCAGCACCGAGGCGAGCTCATCGCGGCTGCTCACCACCGCCAGCAAGCCCAGATGCAGCCCGAAATAACCGCCCGGCAAGGCAAACGCGTTGACACTGCGGTCACGCCCCAGGATGATGCGCCAGGCAAAGCGTTCATCGAGTTCAGGCGTCAAATCGCCGCGCGCCCGGGCGCTTGCCAACAAGGGTTGCCAGATGCCCTGGACATAATCGGTGAGCACCGGATCGTCAATAAAATCGGGGTCGCGGTACAACTCACTGGCGATGCGGTCGCCCAGCCGGCGTTCGGCGCTGGCGCTCATGTCACTGCCGTCACCGAGCAGCGGCAGTGCATTGGCGATGGCGCCTTGCGCGTTCAGCGCGATCGGCAAAGTCAGACAAATTGCCGCAAAAAAGAGAGTGATCCTCTCTTTAAATACGAGGCCAACCCCTGATTTTGGTTTGGATTGATCAATCAACATGAGCGATAAATTTTGTGCGTCGGCAAATGAATAGTTCGAACGATCACCGTATGATGCCAGTTGCGTGTAAAGGTTCGGTCAAGCCCCCTCCTTTACGTTGGTCCAACTCTTCCCCATTTTTGTCATGAGCACCCTCACCCATTTTGACGATCAGGGTCAAGCCCACATGGTTGATGTGGCGGCCAAAGCTGCCAGTCACCGCATTGGCGTTGCCGGCGGACGCATCGACATGCTGCCCGCCACCCTGGCCATCATCGAGGCTGGCACGGCCCAAAAAGGCGATGTCCTGGGCATTGCCCGCATTGCCGGCATCATGGCCGCCAAGCAAACCAGCGCCCTGATTCCGCTGTGCCACCCGCTGGCCCTGACCCGCGTGGCGATTGAATTCAAAGTGCGGCACGCCACGGACCAGAACGAAACCTGCAGCGTGCTTTGCAAAGCCACCGTGGAAACCGTGGGGCCGACGGGCGTGGAAATGGAAGCGCTCACCGCCGTCTCGGTTGCCCTGCTCACCCTCTATGACATGTGCAAGGCCGTGGACCGGGGCATGGTCATGACCGACATCAAACTACTGGAAAAGCATGGTGGCAAATCAGGCAGCTTCATCCATCCAACGGCATCACCCCATGACAAGCCTTGATCAAACGCCCTGGCCCGCCCGTCTGAGCAGCTTTGCACTCGCCGCGCTGGCCGCCGCCAGCGTGGTGTATTGGGGTCTGCGCTGGTCTGAACCCGTCAGCGCGCCGCGCGCCGACGGCGACTGGACCAGCCAGAGCCCGATAGATACCGGCCGCGTGGCCCAATTGCTGGGGGCCAGCGCCGCCCCCGCTGGCGACGATGAAGCAGCGCCTGCGGCCAACCCCGCCGGCCGCTACAAGCTGATCGGCGTCATTGCCCAGGGACGTCGCAGCGGGCTCGGCAGCGCCCTGATCGCGATTGACGGCGCACCGGCCAAACCCTACAAAGTGGGCGACAAGCTGTCCGATGAGCTGGTGCTGCAATCCGTCTCAAAGCGCGGTGCGGCGCTGGGCCCCAGCCTGCAGGCACCGGCCAGCGTCACCCTTGAAGTCCCGCCTCTGGCCGGCATCAAACCCTGACTTTCAGACCATGGCAACTCCCCCGCTTTACCAATTCCAGGTCCAGGTCAAGCCGCGCTACCTCGCGGACCAGTCGGCGCCGGGGCAAGGCCGGTACTTTTTTGCCTACACCATCACCATTCGCAACACCGGCAGCATCGCGGCGCAATTGATTTCGCGCACCTGGAACGTCAACGACGCCGCGGGCCACCACGAAAAAGTCAAGGGTTTGGGCGTGGTGGGGCACCAGCCCTTGCTGCAACCCGGTGAAGCGTTCGAGTACACCAGCGGCACCCGGCTGCGCACGCCCACCGGAACCATGCACGGCAGTTTCTTTTGCGTCGCGGAAGACGGTGAAAAATTTGACGTCGACGTGCCCATGTTTGTGCTCGACGCCCTGAGTGCGAGCGGCGGCACGCGCACGCTGCACTAGATCCATGGCGGCCAGGACTGATCTTTCCGAGCTGCTCGACGCCCTCGACCCGCACGCTGATCTGGCGCACCGCCACCTCTGGCTGATCGAATTGCTGGGCTGGATTCGCGGCAGCAGCAGCTCGGTGCCGCGTGCCGTGGCACGCGTCAACCTGCTGCTCGATGCCCTGCAACAGCGCCCGGAGACGGCCGCAAAATTGCAAGCCTGGTGGCAAAAACTGCTGGCCACCGTCGATGCCACGGCCCTGCTGGCCGACTACGGTTTTTCGTCGCGTAGCGCTTTTGCCGGTGAACTGCTGGAGCGACTGCGCCTCAAATTCCTGCCCGGAACACCGGAAACGGCCGACGCCTCGGCCCTTTTTGCGCTTGCGTTTCATGATGCCTTTGATGCCCGTTGGCTCACGGCCCTGGACGCTGCCACGCTGGCCAGACTGGCCGAGCTGCTGCAAAGCAGTCGTTGCCTGGACCTTGATTTGGGTCACTGCGCCTGGCTTAGCAACCATCAGCAGCGGGATCTCTCGCCATGGCAGGCCACGCTGCTGGAAGCGCTGACGTTTTGCACCAGCCAGATTCAGGCCACCGGCTTTTCGCCGGAATTGCGCTTGCGCATGAGCATGCCAGCCCGCGAAACGGTGCCGTTTCACGCCTTGGCGACCGATTTTGACGCCTTGCAAGCCGCCTTTCTGGCCAGTCCGCAACGGCACAGCGCAGAGCGCCAGGCGGCCCTGCACCAATACCTGGCGCGTCTTGATGCCTGCCGTCACGCTGCGGCGTCGGTCTATACCCATCTGGAGATGCACGGCATTTCCGTGAGCCTGGTATTTCAAGTGCGCCAGTTGCGCTCGCGTGTGCTGCGAATTCGCGCCCTGCTTGAGTGTTTGCTGTCAGAACGACCCCAGGCATTGACGGCGCAGCTGCTGGCGGACCTGGTCAAAACGGGGCTGGAGCGGCGCAGCCTGCGCGCCCTCGTTGCCGCCAACTCGTCCATGCTGGCGGCCAAGGTGGCTGAGCGCAGCTCCGAGACCGGCGAGCACTACATCACCCGCACCCGGGCCGAATACCTGCGCATGCTGCGCGATGCGGCGGGTGGCGGTGCCGTCATGTCACTCACCACGCTGATGAAATTTTTGGTGCTGTCAATCGGCCTGTCGGCTTTTTGGAGCGGGTTCTACGTCGGCGTCAACTACGCCCTGAGCTTTGTACTGATCCAGATGATGCAGTGGACGGTGGCCACCAAACAACCCGCCATGACCGCCCCCGCCATGGCGGCCAAGCTCAAGGAGCTGGGAGCGCCGGGAGCCATCGAGGGTTTTGTCGATGAGGTGACCCACCTGGTGCGCTCGCAGGTCGCCGCCATCGTTGGCAACCTGGCGCTGGTGGCGCCGGCCGTGTTGCTGATCAGCGGCGCGTTGTGGCTGGCTTTTGGTGCCCCCATGATTGATGCCAAGGTGGCCCAACACGTCTTGCAAGACCTGAGCCTGTTGGGCCCCACCGCCCTGTTTGCGGCCCTGACCGGCGTGCTGTTGTTTGCTTCGAGCATCATTGCGGGCTGGACCGAAAACTGGTTTGTACTGCACCGGCTGGATTCGGCCATTCGCTACAACCCCAGAATCACCGCCGCGCTGGGCCACGCCAGGGCGGACCGCTGGGCCGCCTTCATGCGCCACAACATTTCGGGACTGACGGCCAATGTGTCGCTCGGCATGATGCTGGGGCTGGTGCCGGCCTTTGCAACATTTTTCGGGCTCGGACTGGAAGTGCGCCACGTCACGCTGTCCGCCGGGCAACTTGCCGCGGCGGCGGCCAGCCTGGGGCCTGAGCTGTTGCAACAGGGTCCGTTCTGGTGGTGTGTGGCCGGCATTGTCGTCACCGGCGCACTCAACGTGGCCGTGAGCTTTTATTTGGCTTTCCTGCTGGCACTCAGGGCGCGCAGCGTCAGCGGGGTCGATCGCAGCCACATCTACCAGGCCATCCGGCACCGGATACGCACCCGCGCGCGCAGTTTTTTCTGGCCCGCCCGCACGACAAAGGACAGCCCGCATGGGTGAGTTCGACCTGATCGCACGTTTCTTCAAGCGCCCGGCGCGTCACGCGGCGCTGGGTATTGGCGACGACTGCGCGCTGCTGCAACCCGCCCCCGGCACCCAGTTGGCGATTTCCTGCGACATGCTGGTGGCGGGCCGCCATTTTTTCGCCGACGTGAGCCCGCACAAGCTGGGCCACAAGGCGCTGGCGGTCAACCTGAGCGACCTGGCCGCCTGCGGCGCCAAACCGCTGGCCTTTACCCTGGCACTGGCGCTGCCTGAAGCCAACGAGCCCTGGCTGGCCGCTTTTGCCCAGGGCCTGTTTGAACTCGCCGATGCCCATGACTGCGAGCTCATTGGTGGCGACACCACCGCCGGGCCGCTCAACATCTGCATCACGGTGTTTGGCGAGGTGCCGGTCGTCCAGGGTCGGTCCCTTGCCCTGCTGCGCAGTGGCGCCAGGGCCGGCGACGACCTCTATGTCAGCGGCACGCTGGGCGATGCCCGGCTGGCGCTGGACGCGCAACAAGGCAAGCTGAGCGTGCCCGCGCCCGTGCTGAGGGCTGCGCGCGAGCGCCTGGAGCGTCCCACGCCGCGCGTGGCGCTGGGTCTGGCCTTGCGCGGCGTCGCCAGCGCCGCCATCGACCTGAGCGATGGCTTCATGGGCGACCTCGGGCACATCCTGGAATGCTCCCGGGTCGGCGCCAGCGTGCAGGTCGATCGGCTGGTGCAATGCATCGGCTGTTACGCCGAGGCAGCGCCTGCCGAACATCCGCTCGGCATTGATTTGTCTGTGGAGCAATGGCGCACGTTGGCACTGGCCGGTGGCGATGATTACGAACTGCTGTTTACCGCCCCAGCGGGTCAACGCGCGGCCGTGGCGCGCGCCGCCCAAACCAGCCGGACGCCGGTACACCGCATCGGCCGGATCGACGCCATCGCGGGCCTGCGCCTGCTGGACGCGCAGGGCCGGGCTCTTGAGCCGCATGACGCCTCATTCGACCATTTCGCCTGAAACAGGTCGGTCTCTGCCGCGATAATCAGGCCATGCTTGATCCCGAGTCTGTTGTTGACCTGCCGTCCCCCGTCAGCACCCGCCCGCTGGGCCCGGTGGTTCCGACCGGCCGCTTCATGATGGCGCACCCGGCCCATGTGATGGCGCTGGGCTTTGGCTCCGGGCTCAGCGCAGTCGCCCCCGGCACCATGGGAACCCTCTGGGCCTGGGCCCTTTTTGCGCTGCTGCAAGACCGCCTGACCGAATCGCAATGGGGCTGGCTCATTGCCATCAGCGTGCTGGCGGGCTGGTGGGTCTGCACGGTCACGGCCAGACACCTGCACACGCTGGATTCCGGCAACATCGTCTGGGATGAAATCGCCGCTTTCTGGCTGGTGCTGTGGCTGGTCAGTCCGACCGGCTTTTGGGCCCAACTGGCTGCCTTTGCGCTGTTCCGCTTCTTCGATGCCGTCAAACCGGGTCCGGTGGCCTGGGCCGACCAGCTCTACCACCATGTGGACCCCGCCACCGACCCCGGCGCCTGGCGCAAAGCGGGCTGGGGCATCATGCTCGACGACCTGGTGGCGGCGTTTTGTACCCTGCTGGTCATCGCGCTTTGGCGATCCTGGCAGGTTTAGGGTCCGCAGGCTGCTATGCTTTGTCCCTTTCACACAACCAGGCAGATTCCATGAAACACTTCATCGCCCTCAGTCTCATCGTCGCAGCCTCAGTCACAAACGCCGTTTGGGCGGCTGATCCCTCCACGGCCAAGGCACCCGTCAAAGGCACGGTCAATGGTGAAGTGCTGGAGGTCAAGGACGTTGACAGCTATACCTACCTGCGACTGAAGACCCGGGACGGCGAAACCTGGGCCGCGGTCAGCACGGCCGCAGTCAAAAAAGGCGCCACCGTGACCATTGAAAACGCCATGGTCATGAACAACTTCGAGAGCAGGACCCTGAAGAAAACATTCCCGACCATCGTTTTCGGCAATCTGGGCGGCGCGGCCGCCAGCCAAGGCGTGCCCGGCTCGAAAATGGCCATGGTCAATGCGGCCGACACCACCCCGATCAAGGTCGCCAAGGCCAGCGGCGCCAACGCCTACACGGTGGCCGATGTGGTGAGCAAAGCAACCCAACTCAAGGACAAGCCGGTCAAGGTCAACGGCCAGGTCGTGAAGTACAACGCCGGCATCATGGGCAAAAACTGGGTCCACCTGCGTGACGGTTCCGGCACCCCGGCCAACAACGACATTCTGGTGACCACCGCGGCGTCGGCCAAGGTCGGCGACCTGGTCACGGCGTCGGGTGTGGTGCGCAACGACAAGGACTTCGGCGCGGGCTACAGCTACAAGGTGCTGCTTGAAGACGCCACCCTGACCGCCCTCAAGAAATAGGCATCCAGATGCTGGAGAGTTGCGCACTGCTGGCACGTCTGCTGCTGCGCCAGGGATGGTTTTTGACCACCGCCGAAAGTTGCACCGGCGGCCTGATCGCCGCCCATTGCACCGAGCTGGCGGGTTCCAGCAACTGGTTTGAGCGCGGCTTTGTCACCTATTCCAATGCCGCAAAATGCGAGTTGCTGGGCGTTGATGCGGCGCTGATCGACCGCCATGGGGCCGTGAGCGAAGCCGTGGCGCGCGCCATGGCTGTCGGCGCGCTCGCGCATTCGCGCGCCCAGGTGGCCATTGCGGTGACCGGTGTGGCGGGCCCCGCTGGAGGCAGCGCAGAAAAACCGGTGGGCACGGTGTGGCTCGCCTGGGCAACACCGATGGGCCTGATCAGCGAGGTCAAGCACTTTGACGGCGACCGCACTGCGGTGCGGCAAGCCACGGTGCAACATGCCCTGACCCGGCTCACAGAATTCCTTCAGACGGAAACCCCGGCGTGAACGGTTGAATGTTGAAGTTGTCATCATCCGAGGGGTTGCCGGGCCGCGGCTTGGCCGTGCGCCGGCACTTGACTTGAGCATGGATTTTTTCAACGGTTATGCCACCGGACTGGCGCTGATCGTGGCCATTGGCTCGCAAAACGCCTACGTCTTGCGCCAGGGCATCTTGCGCCAGCACGTGCTGCCCCTGGTGCTGTTTTGCGCACTGTCCGACGCGCTGCTGATCCTGGCAGGCATTGGTGGCGCGGGCCTGCTGGTTCGCGACAACGCCTTCCTGATGAGCCTCACGCGTTTTGGTGGCGCCCTGTTTTTGCTGGCTTATGGCGTGCTGGCGGCGCGGCGTGCCTGGCAAGGCCTGCCCATGCCAATGAGCAGGACCGGCGGTGCGCCCCTGGCCGCAGCGCTGGCCGCCTGTTTCGCCTTTACCTTTCTGAACCCGCATGTGTACCTGGACACCGTGGTCCTGCTCGGCGCCCTGGCCAACCAGCGCCCCGACCCGGCGCGCTGGATTTTTGGCGCCGGGGCCATGAGCGCCAGCCTGTGCTGGTTTGCCGCACTGGGTTTTGGCGCCCGTTTTCTGGCCCCGCTGTTTGCGACCGCGCTGGCTTGGCGGGTGCTCGACAGCGTGATTGCACTGACCATGTGGGGGTTGGCAACCATGCTGCTGCTGGCTTGAGGTTAAGTTCAAGCCCATGAATCCAAACGAACACGCGCTGACCCGCTTCTGCACCGCCTTTGCCGCGCTGGATGCGGACACCATGGCCAGCTGTTAGGGATGCGGAAATTGCCAATGTCCCGTTTATGGCGAGCGCTGGCGGGATGCAGTGCTAGGCGCTGCGAGTGCCGTGTGGCTATGCCACACAAGCGAGTAGCAACGACGCAATGCGCCCGC
>JALNWC010000055.1 GCA_023231075.1 Rhodoferax sp. | reverse complement strand
TGGCGGGCGCATTGCGTCGTTGCTACTCGCTTGTGTGGCATAGCCACACGGCACTCGCAGCGCCTAGCACTGCATCCCGCCAGCGCTCGCCATAAACGGGACATTGGCAATTTCCGCATCCCTGAGTTGTCACGCGGCCACCGTTCCCGACCGGCGCCTGGCTTTACCTTGCTGGAGTTGCTGGTGGTGCTGGCGATTGTGGCCATGGTTTCTGTCGGCGTGGGTTTTGCCATGCGCGACGGCACGCAGACCCAGCTCGAGCGTGAAGCCTTGCGCCTGAGCGCCTTGTTCGAGTCGGCGCGGGCGCGTTCGCAGGTCAGCGGCGTGCCGGTGCGCTGGCGCGTGACCCCCGACGGCTTCCAGTTTGAGGGTTTGCCGCCGTCCGAACGGCCTGAGGACGATTTGCCGCAAGCCTGGCTCGATGCCGACACCACGGCCAGCGTGACGGCAGCTGCCGTGGCGCCCGCAGTCCCGGCCGACACCGTCTTATTGGGTCCCGAGCCCATTCTTTTGCCGCAAGTCGTGACGCTGTCGTCGCGCACGCAAGCCGGCAAAAATTTGCGACTGGCCACCGACGGCGTGCGGCCGTTCGCCGTGCAGGCGGAACTTCCGTGAGTCGATTGGCGCGCGGCTTTACCCTGGTCGAAGTGCTGGTGGCGCTGGCCATCGTGGCCATTGCCCTGATGGCGGGTTTGCAGGCCACGGCGGCGCTGACCCAGCATGCACAGCGCCAGTCGGACATGGTGCTGGCGCAGTTGTGTGCTGAAAACGAACTGGTCAGAATCCGGCTACTCAGACAAATGCCGGATGTGGGTGACACCAGCGTCACTTGTGAGCAGGCCGGGCGCAGCCTGACGGTGGCGCTCGGGGTGCGCCCCACGCTCAACCCCAACTTCAGGCGGGTCGATGCCCGGGTGCTGGACGGCGAGCTGCCCATCTGGCGCCTGACCACCGTGGTGGGGCGCTACTGATGCGGCGCGCCACGGCTTGTCAGGGCTTTACCCTGATTGAATTGCTGGTAGCGATCAGCCTGATGGCTTTGATGACGGTGTTGAGCTGGCGCGGACTGGACGGTGTCAGCCGCGCGCAAACCCGCCTGCAACAGCAGTCCGACGACGTGCTGGCGCTGCAGGCCACGCTGGCGCAATGGGGCGCCGACCTGGAGGCCATGGCTGAACAACCCGACACGCCCAGCCTGGACTGGGACGGCCGCGCGCTGCGCATCGTGCGACGCAGCAGCGTGGCGCCGGGCGAGGGCTTGCTGGTGGTGGCCTGGGCCCGGCGCAGTGTGGCAGGCCAGGGCCAGTGGCTGCGCTGGCAGTCGCCGCCCTTGCTGACGCGCGGCGAACTGGCGCTGGCCTGGCAAAAAGCGCAAACGTGGGCGCAAACGCCCAGTGAGGATGACCTGTTGCGTGAGGTCCGCACGGTGGCGCTGGACCAGTGGCAAATCTTCTATTACCGGGGCAACGCCTGGAGCAATCCGCTGTCCAGTGCTGACAGTGCCACCGCGACGCCGGTTGTGGCCGCTGTGCCCGACGGGGTGCGGCTGGTGTTGGCGCTGTCGCCCGGCCAAGCCATCAGCGGCACCTTGACGCGCGACTGGGTGCGCGGCACGATCGGGGGGGGCAAATGAGGCGGCAACGCGGGGCCGCCATCTTGACCGCCATGCTCACCGTGGTGCTGGTGGCGACGCTGGCGTCGGCCATGCTGTGGCAGCAATGGCGCGCCGTCGAGGTCGAATCCGCCCAGCGCACCCGGGTGCAGGCGGCCTGGATCCTGACCGGGGCACTCGACTGGGCGCGTATGATTTTGCGCGAAGACGCGCGCCAAGGCGGACCCGACTACCTGGCCGAGCCCTGGGCGGTGCCGCTGGCGCCGGCACGTCTGACCACCTTTCTGGCCGCTGAACGCGGCGAGGCGCTGGTGGGTGATGACGCCGATGGCGTGCAGGATGCTTTTCTGGCTGGCCACCTGCAGGACTTGCAGGCGCGCCTGAATGTGACCAACCTGATCGACAACGGCAAACTGCACGAGCCCAGCCTGGCGGCCTGGACCAGGCTGTTCAATCAATTGAACCTGCCCGAGACCGAGTTGCAGGCCTTGACGCAGCAACTGTTGCTGGCCTATGCCCCGGCCACAGACCGACCGGCCTCGGCTGGCGCAGCCTTGCGCCCGCAAGTCATTTCCGATCTGGTCTGGCTGGGTTTGCCGCCTGCGTCCCTGGCGGTCCTGCAGCCGTTTGTGACGCTGTTGCCCGAGCGCACACCGGTCAATCTCAACACGGCGCCCCCCGAAGTGCTGATGGCCAGCATTGCGGGTCTGGACATGGCGCAGGCGCGCTCGCTGGAGGCCGCACGTGACCTGCGACACCTGGACACACTGCCGGATGCCGAGAAGCGCCTGGGCGATGCCGAGATCAAACTGGACGCGGGCCAACACGCCGTGACCAGCCGTTTTTTCAGTGTCACCGGCCAACTGCGGGCGGGTCAGGCGACGCTGCAGGAAACTTCGGTGCTGCAACGCGACGGCATGAACGTGAAAATTCTGAGTCGTCACCGAGAAGTGGCCCAATCGCGCACGCCACTCTTACAATGATTCGAAGCTGCTCACCATGACCTCTTTCATCATTTCCCTCCCCGCAGCCGGCGCTGGCGATGCGGCGCATTATGACTACCTGCTGAGTTCCGACGACGGCGCAGAGACCCGCAGCGCCAGTGTGCCGCTGGCCTTGTTGCCGCCGCCCCCGGACCGCCAGACCGAAGTGGTTGTGCTGTTGCCGATGCAAGCCCTGTCCTGGCATCAGGTGCAATTGCCCAAGGGCAGCCTGGCACGCGGCCTGACGGCGGAGCGGGGCGCCAGTCGCCTGCGCGCCATCCTGGACGGCCTGCTCGAAGAGCATCTGCTCGACGAGCCGGCCCAGCTGCACCTGGCGCTGCAGCCCCAGCCCGTGGTGGCTGCCCCGGTGTGGGTGGTGGCTTGCGACAAGGCCTGGCTCGGCGCGCACTTGCAGGCGCTGGCCCAGGCCGGTCTGGCGGTCAGCCGCATCGTGCCCGAATTCACGCCGCAAATTCTCGCGCAGCGGCTTTATGTGGTGGGTGACGAACAGCATCCCATGATGGTGGGCGCGCGCTTGTTGCCGAGCCCCTTGTCGGCCTCCGCCCTGAGCGTGCAGGTTGATCCTGCCGGTCCCGACGGGCTGCCCGAGGTCGTTGCCGAACCGGCCGTGGCGGCACAGGCTGAAAGCCTGTTCAAGCGGCCGGTCATCCTGCAGCAGCGTTCCCAGCGCTTGCTGCAAGCGGCACAAACCTCCTGGAACCTGGCCCAGTTTGACCTGGTCAACGCCAACCGCGAACAGGCTTGGGTGCAAGCGACGCAAACCCTGAAAACGCTGTTGCGTGCCCCGCAGTGGCGCGCAGCCCGCCTGGCGCTGGTGGCGCTGGTGCTGGTGAACCTGGTCGGCCTGAATGCCTGGGCCTTGCGCGAGCAGGCGGCCTTGCAAGCCAAACGTCAGGCGGTGCGCGCGGTGCTCGGCAGCACCTTCCCAAAAATACCCGTGGTGGTCGACGCGCCGCTGCAAATGGCACGCGAAGTCGCCGTGTTGCAGCGTGCCAGCGGCGTCGCCTCGGGCACCGACATGGAAGCCATGCTGGCTGCGCTGGGCGCGCAGTTGCCCGTCACGCAAAGCTTGACGGCGATTGACTACGAATCGCAGGAAATGCGCGCCAAGGCGCCCGCCGTCGCCGCCGCAGAACAGGCGCGGGTGGCTCTGGCACTTCAACAGCAGGGCTTGTCTGCCACCTGGGATGGTGCGCAGTGGGTGCTCAAACCAGGAGCGGCACCATGAGCTTGTTGACGCCATTAAAAACCCGCTGGCGCGGCTTGCCGCCCCGTGAACAACGCCTGGCCCTGCTGGCGCTGGCGGTAAGCAGCCTGGCCTTGCTGTGGTGGCTGGCACTGGCGCCGGCGCTGGCGGTACGCAAGGCGGCACCGGCGCAGCACCGGGCATTGGACGTCCAGTTGCAGCAGATGCTGCGCCTGCAAGCCCAGGCCAAAGCCTTGCAGGCGCAGCCCGTGCTCTCGCTTGATCAAACCCGGCTGGCGCTGGAAGCGGCCTTGAAGCCCCTCGGTCCAGGCGCGCAAATGACGGTGCAGGTCGACCGTGCCACCGTCACGCTGAAGGCGGTCCCTGCGGCCGCCCTGGCGCAGTGGCTGGCCACGGCACGGCAAAACGCCCATGTCGCGCCAGTGGCGGCGCATCTGGTGCGCAACCCGGCAGGCAGCTGGGACGGCACGCTGGTGCTGAACCTGGGTGGGCGGCCGTGACATTGAGGCATCAGGCCACCCCCTGGCGTTGGGCGCTGGCCGGTGTGCTGCTGGGCCTGGCGCTGAGCACGGTGCTCTTTGCGCCGGCGCGCTGGCTGTCTTCGCTGGTGCGGCAGGCCAGTCAGGGTCAGGTGCTGCTGATGGAAGCCCAGGGCACGGTGTGGACGGGTTCGGCCCGCGTCACGCTCACCGGCGGCGCGGGCAGCCAGGAGTCCGCCACGCTGCCGGGGCGGCTGGCCTGGGTTTTTTCGCCCGCTCTCGGTGGCGCCAACTTGCAACTCCATGCCGACTGCTGCATGCAGCAGGCCTGGGCCATGCAACTGCGCCCGCGCTGGAATGGTTTGCAGCTGCGTCTGTCAGACGCCCAGTCGCAGTGGCCGGCCGGGTTGCTGGCAGGCCTGGGAACGCCCTGGAACACCCTCCAGCCGCAGGGTGCCCTGCACCTGCGCACGCAGGGCCTGACGCTGGCCTGGGCTGCGGGCCGGCTGCTGTTGAGCGGTGCGGCGGAACTCGATGCCATGAACCTGTCCTCGCACCTGTCCACACTGCGCCCCATGGGCAGCTACCGCTTCAGCTTGAAAGGCGGCGCGCCGGTCACGCTGGCCTTGACCACGCTGCAAGGCAGCCTGCAAATCTCGGGCAGCGGCCAATGGGTGGGCGGACAATTGCGTTTTAATGGCGAGGCCAGTGCCGCGCCGCAGCACCAGGCGGCCCTCGCCAATCTTCTGAATCTCATCGGGCGGCGCAACGGCGCGCGTTCCATCATCAAAGTGGGCTGAATCAGCATGACCAAATCGAACTCCCATTACGGTGTTTCCTCCCTCGCCGCTGGCGCCCTGCTGGCTCTTGGCATGGCGATCGTCCCCCTTGGGGTGCCGGCGCAGACGGCCGCCAGGTCGGCCGAGCCCGTGACGCTGAACTTCAACAACGCCGAGATCGACGCCGTGGCGCGCACCTTCGCCAGCATCACCGGGCGCAATGTGGTGGTGGACCCGCGCGTCAAGGGCACCCTGACGCTGGTGACCGGCCGGCCGGTGAGCCGCGCGGCGGCCATGGGCCAGTTTGTCGCGGCGCTGCGCCTGCAGGGCTACACCCTGGTGGAAACAGAAGGCCTGTACAAGGTGGTGCCCGAGGCCGATGCCAAGCTGCAAAGCGCGCGGGTCAACATCCAGCAAGGCGAAGACGGCAACCTGCCCGCGGGCAACCAGATTGCCACGCAAATTTTCAAGCTCAATTTCGAATCGGCCAACAACCTGGTGCCGGTGTTACGACCCCTGATCAGCCCCAACAACACCATCAACGCCAATCCCGGCAACAACTCGCTGGTGATCACCGACTACGCCGACAACCTGCGTCGCATGGGGCGCATCATTGCCGCCATGGATGTGGCCAACGCCACCGATGTCGAGGTGATTCAGTTGCAGCACGCCATTGCCTCTGATCTGGCGCCGCTGGTGCTGCGCTTGCTGGGTTCCAGTGGCCCGACGGCCCCTGCCGGCCAGGCCGACACCGCGTTCAAGACCACGCTGATCGCCGAGCCCCGCACCAATGCCTTGATTTTGCGTGCCGCCAATGGCGCGCAACTTGCGCTGGCGCGCTCACTGGTGGCACGGCTGGATCAACCCGAGGCGGCGAGCAGCAATGGCGCAGCGGGCAACATCCATGTGGTCTACCTGAAAAATGCCGATGCCACCAAAATGGCCGCCACCTTGCGTGCCGCCCTCAGCGGCACGGCTGCGCCTGCTGCCGCAGCCACCGGGACACCGGGCGCCGCGGCGGGCACCGTGGCCCAAGCCGGCACCACCGGGGGCCAGATCCAGGCCGATGTGGCCACCAATTCGCTCATCATCACCGCGCCCGAGCCGCAGTACCGGCAAGTGCGCGCCGTCATCGACAAGCTCGATGGCCGCCGCGCCCAGGTGTTCGTCGAGAGCCTGATCGCCGAGGTCAGCGCCGACCGGGCGGCTGAATTCGGCATCCAGTGGCAGGGCCCGCTGGGCAAGGCCGGCGACGGCGTCATTGGCCTGCTGGGCAGCAACTTTGGCACCGGCGGCAAGAACATCATCGACCTGGCGACGGGCGCGGCCACCGGCGCCGCGGTGCCGCCGCGCGGGCTCAATTTGGGCGCCGTGCAGCGAACCAACGGGGTCTACGTGCTGGGCTTTCTGGCGCGCTTTCTGGAAGATTCTGGCAGCGGCAATGTGCTTTCCACCCCCAATTTGCTGACGCTCGACAACGAAGAGGCCAAGATCGTGATCGGCCAGAATGTGCCCTTTGTCACCGGCCAGTTCACCAATACCGGCAGCAATAACGGCTCCGTCAACCCGTTCCAGACCATCGAGCGCAAGGACGTCGGCCTGACGCTCAAGGTCACGCCGCAAATCAGCGAAAACGGCACCGTCAAGCTGGCGATTTACCAGGAGGTCTCCAGCGTGCTGGCCTCCAGTGTCAATGCCCCCAACGGCCCGACCACCAACAAGCGCACCATCGAGTCCAATGTGCTGGTGGAAGACGGCGCCATTGTGGTACTGGGCGGCCTGCTGCAGGACGAATACTCGGGTAACGAGGAAAAGGTCCCCGGCTTGGGCGACGTGCCGTTGTTTGGCAACCTGTTCAAGAGCGAGGCCCGCACGCGCAAGAAAACCAACCTGATGGTGTTTTTGCGCCCGGTGGTGGTGCGCGACGCGCAGGCCACCGACCAGCTGTCGCTGGACCGTTACGACCTGATGCGCGCCGGCCTGCAGGCGGCCCAGCCCGCACCCAGCAGCCTGGTGCCCATCAACGAGGCGGCCCTGTTGCCGCCAGCGCCGGTCAAGTCGGTGGTGGGCAGCACACCCGCCCCGCTGGGTGCGCCCCGTCAGTAAGCTTTAGCAAACGAGCTGGCCCATGCGTTACCCCCTGCCTTATGCCTTTGCCCGAACCTACCAGCTCCTGCTGGAGGAAGACGCCGGCAATCTCACCCTGTTGGTGCACCCGGAGTCCGCGCCCGGCGCCGTCGGCGAGGTGCTGCGCAAGTACCCGCAAAGCCAGTTGCAGGCGCAGGCGGCCAACGCGCTGATCCAGCGCATCAGCGCCGCCTATGCCCAAGGCGAGTCGAGCGCGGCCGCCGTGGTCAGCGAGGTCGAAAGCGACGCCGACCTGTCGCGCATGATGCAGGAGCTGCCGGCCATCGAGGACCTGCTGGAAACCTCGGACGACGCGCCCATCATTCGCATGCTCAACGCACTGTTGACGCAAGCCGCGCGCGACGGTGCCAGCGACATCCACATCGAACCCTATGAGCGTCACAGCAGTGTGCGCTTTCGCGTCGACGGCACGCTGCGCGAGGTGGTGCAGCCCAACCGGGCGCTGCACGCGGCGCTGATATCACGCCTGAAAATCATGGCCGAGCTCGACATTGCCGAGCGCCGCCTGCCGCAGGACGGCCGCATCAGCCTGCGCATCGGCACCCGGGCCGTGGATGTGCGCGTGAGCACGCTGCCCAGCGCCCATGGCGAGCGCGCCGTGCTGCGTCTGCTCGACAAATCCGAGGGCCGCCTGAGCTTGGAAGCGCTGGGCATGCAGGGCGAGGTGCTGCGCCGCTTTGAGCAGCTGGTGACGCAGCCGCACGGCATCGTGCTGGTGACCGGGCCCACCGGCTCGGGCAAGACCACCACGCTGTACGCCGCGCTGCAAAGGCTGGACTCGGCCAGCAGCAACATCATGACGGTGGAAGACCCGATCGAGTACGAGCTGGCCGGGGTCGGCCAGACCCAGGTCAACGCCAAGATCGACCTGAGCTTTGCCAAGGCCCTGCGCGCCATCCTGCGCCAGGACCCGGACGTGATCATGATCGGTGAAATCCGCGACTTCGAGACCGCGCAGATCGCCATCCAGGCCTCGCTCACCGGCCACCTGGTGCTGGCCACGCTGCACACCAACGACGCCGCCAGCGCCGTGACGCGTCTGACCGACATGGGTGTGGAGCCGTTTTTGCTGAGCTCTTCGCTGCTCGGTGTGCTGGCCCAGCGCCTGGTGCGCAAGCTGTGCCCGCATTGCAAAGTCCCGACTGCGCTGGCCCTGCCAGGTGCGGGCGCCGTGGCTGCGCAGGGAGAGGCTGTCATTGCGGGCTCCGACCCGCAATCCATGACTTCCGGACTTCCTGGATCCCGGGTCGAGCCCGGGATGACAAAGCCCGTTGCAGGGCCGGTCGCTTACCACCCGGTCGGCTGCGCCCAGTGCGGCCAGACCGGCTACAGCGGGCGCAGCGGCGTGTTCGAGTTACTCGTCACCGACGAGGCCATTCGCGCCCAGATTCACAGCCGCGCCTCGGAGGCCGACATCCGTGCGGCGGCCATCGCCTCCGGCATGGTGCTGATGCGTGAAGACGGCGAGCGGCTGGTGCGCCAAGGCCTCACCTCGCGCGAAGAGTTGTTGCGCGTCACGCGCGATTAGGCTTTGGAGTCATCAGCCCATGCCCGTCTATTCCTTTGAAGCCATCGGCGCCGCCGGCGACACCCGCAAGGGTGTGATCGAGGCCGACTCGGCCAAGGCCGCGCGCGGCTTGTTGCGCGCCCAGGCGCTGGTGCCGATCAAGGTGGAAGTCGTCAGCGCCCAGGCCGCTGCCCCGGGGCAGGCGGGCAGAACCGGGCGACGCGGTCGTGTCTTCGGCGCCACTGCGCTGGCCATCTGGACGCGCCAGCTTGCCGGTTTGGTGTCGTCGGGGCTGACGCTGGAGCGCGCCCTTTCATCGCTGTCGGACGAAGCCGAAAAAGCACCCGAGCGCGAGCTGGTGGCCACGCTGCGCGCCGAGGTCAATGGCGGTTCACCGTTTGCCAAAGCCTTGGCGCAGCACCCGCGCGAGTTCTCGGACATTTTTGTCGCGGTGATCGGCGCCGGCGAGCAAAGCGGCAACCTGGGCTTGGTGCTGGAGCGCCTGGCCGACGACCTCGAAGAGCAGCACGCGCTCAGGGCCAAGCTGATCGGCGCCGCCCTGTACCCGGCCATCGTGTCGCTGGTGGCCATCGTCATCGTGCTGTTTTTGGTGACCTACGTGGTGCCGCAGGTGGCCAACGTGTTTGCCGGCAGCAAGCGGGCGCTGCCCCTGCTCACGGTCATCATGATCAACACCAGTGCCTTCCTGCGCAGTTATGGCTGGCTGCTGGCGCTGGCGCTGGCCGCCGGTGTCTTCGGCCTGCGCCTGGCCCTGGCCAATGCCCCGTTTCGTGAGCAATTCGACGCCGCCTGGCTGAAGCTGCCCATTCTGGGCAAGATGTCGCGCAGCTACAACTCGGCGCGTTTTGCCAGCACCCTGGCCATGTTGGCCTCGGCTGGCGTGCCCATTCTGAAGGCGCTGCAGGCGGCCGCCCAGACCCTGTCCAACCGCGCCATGCGCAGTGACGCGCTCGACGCCCTGGTGCTGGTGCGCGAGGGCGCGCCGCTGGCTTCGGCGCTGGCGCAAAAGAAACGCTTTCCGGGGCTGCTGGCCATGTTTGCGCGCCTGGGTGAGCAAACCGGCACGCTGCCGCTGATGCTGCAGCGCGCCGCCAAGCAGCTCGGCACCGAGGTGCAGCGCCGCGCCCTGCAACTCGCCACCCTGCTGGAGCCGCTGCTGATCGTGGCGATGGGTCTGATGGTGATGCTGATCGTGCTGGCGGTGCTGATGCCGATCATCCAGCTCAATCAGTTGGTGCGCTAGGGCGCGCAATCCCAATTCAAGTGGGTGTCATCAGAAAGTTTCAGAGCGGGCAGTTTTTGGTTGAGATGTCCGCAGCGTCTGTGGCTGGCAGGACAAGGGCTGGGGCGGCGGCCTCATACTGTCAAAGGCCCAGAAATCGGCCGCCACCCCAGCCCTTATCCTGCCGGTGAGCGTTGTTGGTGCTTAACGTGAAACACCACCGTTCGTGGTGAGCTTGACGAAGTGGCGAACACTGCACTAGAAAGCCCTTCGACTGGCTCAGGGCGAACGGGTTCATTATTCGGGGTGGCTGGAAGGCCATGCAAGTCAGACAAGAAAACAAGAATTGCGGATGTTTGTGCCAGCTTTGCTGCGGAAGTAGTCCACCCATGTTCGTACAGTCAATTTCATCCTGCGGCCCCCAAAAAAACCAGCAGCAGCGTCACCCGCTACCAGTCCACCAGGCTCAGCCCCACGCTCAGCACGGTGCGGCGGCGGTTGTAGTCGATCAGCGAATGACCGTAGCCGCTGAACAGCTGGGTGTGAAAACGCAGGCCGCTGTGGTAGCCGGTCTGTCCGCTTTCACCGAGCTTGCGCTGCCACTCCAGGCGGTACGAGCCGTTGCTGTTGGCGCGCAAGGAATGGCGCAGGGTCAGCCCGACCGTGTTGTCGGGGTCGATATTCCAGAAGCCCGCCACTTCAGCCCGGCCGATCAGGTTGCTGATGTCGGGGTTGTCGTCATCTGACGCTTCCTCGGGCATGCGGTACCACAGCTTGCCAAGCACGTTGAACTGCTGGCCTTTTTCCATGCCGGCCATCAGGATGGTTCGG